>DATARM010000053.1:0-17559 GCA_036264155.1 Solirubrobacteraceae bacterium | reverse complement strand
GCGACTTGGACGAGGGCTCACGGGTCAGATCCTCCATGCGTAGGGGTTGTCCCCTACGAGGACCCCGCGCAGCGAGGATCCTTCCCCCGTTCGCGCCACCCTCTTCACGGATAACCGTCTGCGGTTGGACCGCCAACGGCGGTCAGGCCCTTGCCTTGTCGGCGAACCGCTGTCGAGCTGCCTGTCTGGAGACCCCGAGAGCCAGCGCGCGGACGATCCCGTCGACCACACGCCCAGTGTCTAGCGTGAGAGCGAGCCCCAAGGGTTTGCGCAACGTACGGCCTTCTCCAGGTGGCTACGGCGCCGCGGGCACTACGACGAGCGGCATCTCGCTCGGGGGCAGCTCGCTGGTCTCGAAAGCGGGGCTCGACAGGCGCTCGACGCTCGCTGAGCGCTCGAGGAAGGAGTCGGGCGGCTCGAGGAAGCCGATTCGCGGGGTGCGGTAGTGCATCGGCACCGCCCAGCGTGGCTTCAAGCGCTCGACGATCGCGGCTGCCTGCTCGCCGCCGAGCGTGGGGCCACCGCCGACCGGGAGGATCAGCAGGTCGAGCTCGACCATCGCCGCGGCCTGCTCCTCGCGCAGCTCGCGCTGGCCGAAGTCGCCCATGTGCGCGATCCGCAGGCCGTCGAGCGTGAACACGAAGATCGTGTTGGGGCCGCGTTCCACGCCGGCCTTCTCGTCGTGCTCGGAGGCGATGGCCGCGACCTGTCCGAGCGGCGACTCGAGCGTGCCGGCGGTCGAGCGCAGGATCGCGGGCTCGCCTTCGATCGCCTCCACGCCGTTGTGGTCGCCGTGCTCGTGGGTGACCAGCAACAGCTCCGGTGCCACGCCGGCGATCGCCGGGTAATCCCACTGGATCCCACGCCCGCTCGACAGCGCCGACATGTCGCCGAACGGATCGATTGCGACGCTTCCCTCGGGGCCGCTCAGGTGAAACGCGGACTGGCCGAACCACTCAACGCGCATGTTGCTCCTCTCTGGTTGGGCTCGACACGAGCTCTCTCGCGTCGATTTGAAGTCCGATGGCCCCGTTGCCGGGCTCGGTGGCCTGCGGCTCTGCGTGCTCGTACTTGCCGCCGCGCAGCAGCGAGGCGGCGGCCGCGATCAGGCAGGCGATGATCGCGAACAGGAAGGCCTCGTGCAGGCCGTGGCTGAACGGCCCCGAGATCAGGTGCGGGAAGAACGAGCGGCCTGCCAGTGCTGCGTGGTTGGCCGGCGAGAGCGAGGCGAGGTTGTGCGCGCCGACGAGGTGTTCCACGGGGTTGTAGCCGAGGAACGCGGCGAACAGCACGGACACGGGCGGCGTGTGTGAGACCCTGCTTGCGGTCGAGGCCGAGATCCCGTGGGCGGTCAGCCCGCTGGCGAGCGTGTGCGGGAGGCTGCCGGCGAGGCCGAGGATCATCAGCGTGAAGAAGATGCCCACGGAGAGCACCTGGGCGGAGTTCTGGAAGGTCTGGTTCATGCCCCCTCCCGCTCCCCTGTCCTGGGCGGGAAGGCTGTTCATCACGGCCGCCCGGTTGGGCGAGGCGAACAGGCCCATCGAGATGCCCATCAGGAACAGGATCGCGGCGAAGCCGATGAACGGGAAGTCGATCGGCAGCAGGCTCAACAGGACGAAGCTGAGCGCCGCGCCGAGCATGCCGCCGGTGGCGAACGGGCGTGCGCCGAAGCGGTCGGAGAGGTAGCCCGAGGTCGGGCCGGCGATCAGCATCCCGACGGTCAGGGGGAGCATGTAGATGCCGGCGCGCAGCGGCGTGTCGACGTAGTCGACCCCGTGCAGCGGCAGCCAGATGCCCTGCAGCCAGATGATCAGCATGAACATCAGCCCGCCGCGGGCGACTGCGGAGAGGAACGTGGAGAGCGTGCCGAAGGTGAAGGCGCGAATGCGAAACAGCGGCAGGCGGAACATCGGCTGCGGCGCTCGCCGCTCGATCAGCGCGAAGGCTGCGAGGCACAGCAGACCGGCGCCCATCAGCACGAGCACCCGGGGGCTGCCCCAGCCGGTGGCGTTGCTGGCGTAGGGGCGGATGCCGTAGGTGACGGCCACCATGATCAGGATCAGCCCGAGCGCGAAGCTGACGTTGCCGCCCCAGTCCACCCGCGCCGGCTTGGGCGTGCTTCGCTCCTCGAGCTTGAGGTAGGCCCACACGGTCCCGAACAGCCCCACTGGCACGGAGATCAAGAACACGAGTCGCCAGTCGATCGGGGCGAGCAGGCCGCCGAGGACGAGCCCGACGAACATCCCGCTGACGCCCACGATGTTGTTGATCCCAAGCGCCATGCCGCGCTGGTTGGTGGGGAAGGCGTCGGTGATGATCGCGGCCGCGTTCGCCAGCAGGAAGGCCGCGCCGATTCCCTGCACGATGCGGAAGGCGATCAGGTAGGTGGCGCCGGCGCGGCCGCTCATCCAGTCGACGGTGAGGATCAGCGAGGCGACTGTGTAGATGACGAAGCCGAGGTTGTACATCTTGACCCGTCCGTACATGTCCCCCAGCCGGCCGAGGCTCACGATCAGCACGCTCGTCACGACCAGGAAGCCGAGGATCATCCACAGCAGGTAGAAGCTGTTGGCCGGCACCAGCGGGTCGAGGTGGATGCCGCGGAAGATGTCCGGCATCGCGATCAGCGTGATCGATCCGTCGAGGGTGGCCAGCAGGACGCCCAGCGTCACGTTGGACAGTGCCACCCACTTGTAGCGATCGTTCGCAGCCCCGTTTGCGTTTGAACCGTTTGCGGTGTCGATCGCCATCCACCGATGATTGTACAGGAAACCTGCACAGTTTCCCTGTAGGTATTCGGTTATAGTTCGCCCGTGGCGACGGACATCGACACGACCCTGCTGGCGAGCGAGCTGCGGTTGGTGCTGGGCCATCTGATGCGCAGGCTGCGTGCCGAGCACCGCTTCTCGCTCTCGCAGGGAGCTGTCCTCGGCCGCCTGAACCGCCAGGGAACGATGTCGATCGGGGACCTCGCCACGGCCGAGCGCGTCCGGCCGCAGTCGATGGCACAGACGGTCTCGGAGATGGAGGGCGAGGGCCTGCTGGCACGCCGTCCCGACCCGGCCGACGGACGGCGGATGCTCGTCGAGCTGACCCCGCACGGGCTGCAGATCCTCGAGGACGACCGTCGCCAGCGCGAGGGATGGCTGGCACGGGCGATCTCCGAGGACCTCTCGCCCGAGGAGCAGAGGGTGCTCAGCCGGGCGCTGGAGATGATGCGGCGGCTGTCGGAGGTCTGAAGCGGTCAACCCGCTGCCCGCGGGGATGGTCTATACCGGTCAATGATGACGCCGGTGCATCAGGCATATCTGCTGCAGGCCCGTCAGATGCAGGCGCTGTCGTTCTCGGTGCACATCCCGCTGGTGTGCTTCGGCATCGCCTTCCCCATGATCATCCTGTTCGTCGAGTGGCTGTATTTGCGCTCGGGCGATGAGCTCTACCGCACGCTGGCGCGCCGCTGGACGCGGATCATGGCCGCGCTGTTCGCCGTTGGCGTGATCACCGGCACGATCCTCAGCTTCGAGATGGGCCTTTTGTGGCCGCAGTTCACCTCCACGTTCGGCAGCGTGTTCGGCCTCGGCTTCGCCGTCGAGGGCTTCTCCTTCTTCATGGAGGCGATCTTCATCGGCATCTACGTCTACGGCTGGGATCGCCTCTCGCCGCGAGCGCACTTCCTCAGCGGGATCCCAATCGCGATCGCGGGCTTTGCCGGCTCGCTGATGGTGATCTCGGTGAACGCCTGGATGAACCACCCGTCGGGCTTTCGCCTGGTCGGCGGAAAGGCGGTCGATGTGCATCCGCTGGCGGCGCTGTTCGGCAACAGCTTCCTGTGGCCCGAGCTCATGCACATGTACATCGCGGGCTACATCGTCACCGGCTTCCTGCTGGCGGGGGCCTACGCCTTCTCCTGGCTGCGCAAGGGCGCAGGGCCGCCGACCCGCTATGAGCGCACGGCGCTCGCGATACCGCTGGCGATCGCGGCGCTGGCCTCGCCCGTGCAGGTGCTGATCGGCGATTGGGCGGCCCGCGGGATCGCTACCTCCCAGCCGGTCAAGCTGGCCGCGATCGAGGGCCTGCACAGCACGACCAAAGGCGCGCCCGAGCACCTGCTCGGCTGGTACACCGCAGGCCAGGTCAAGTACGGCATCCGCATACCCAAACTGCTCTCGCTGCTGGCCTTCCACAACCCCGATGCGACCGTCAAGGGCCTCGACACGGTGCCCGTCGATCGTCAGCCGCCCGTGAACGTGGTGCGCGTGTCGTTTCAGCTGATGGTCGGGATCGGCACGCTGCTGGCGCTGCTCGGCGTGGTCTACCTGTTCGTGCGTATCCGCCGAGGTCGCCTGCCCGAGTCGCCCTGGTTCTACCGCGCGCTCGTGCTCGCCGGGCCGGCCTCTGTAGTGGCGCTGATCGCCGGCTGGGTGACGACTGAGGTGGGGCGTCAACCGTGGGTGGTCTACAAGGTGATGCTGACCTCGGAAGCGGTCACTGGCGCCAGTGGGATCCCGGTCGGCTATGCCACGCTCGCGCTCGTCTACGTGGGCGTGGCCGGCGGCGTGGTGTGGATCCTGCGTCGCCTCGCGCGGATGCCGATGGACCCGAGCGACCCTCCCCCCTCCTCCCACGCTGCGGCGGGCTGATCGCGTGCACCTGTACGAGCTGCCGCTGATCTTCGTGCTGGTGGGGCTGGTGCTCTACGTGGTGCTCGCGGGCGCCGACTTCGGTGCCGGCCTGTGGCAGCTGCTGGCCGGAGGCGGCGCGGCCGGAGAGCGGGTGCGCGACCACGCGCACGAGTCGATGGCGCCGGTGTGGGAGGCCAACCACGTGTGGCTGATATTCGTGCTCACGGTCACGTGGACGGCCTATCCAAGCGCTTTCGCCTCGATCGCCTCGACGCTGTCGATCCCGCTGTTCGTGGCCGCCGTCGGGATCATCCTGCGCGGCGCCACCTATGCCTTGCGGGCGGGCGCGCGCAGCGACTCCGAGCAGCGCCCGATCGACACGGTGTTCGCGCTGTCCTCGATCCTCACGCCGTTTGCGCTCGGCACGATGGTCGGCGCGATCGCCTCGCGCCGCGTCCCCGTTGGCAACGCCGCTGGGCACCTCTTCTCGAGCTGGACGGGAGCCACCTCGATCCTCGTGGGCGTGCTGGCCGTCGCCACCTCTGCCTACCTGGCCGCTGTGTTCCTCGCCGCCGACGCCGTGCGTCACGGCGATCGCGAGCTCGCCGAGAGCTTCCGTATGCGCGCCCTCATCAGCGGCGCGATCGCAGGGGCGCTGGCGATCGCCGGCTTGGTCGTGCTGCACTCCCACGCCCACCTGCTCTATCACGGCCTACTGCATGGCAGCGCACTGGCGGCGCTGGTCGTCTCGATCCTCGCGGGCGTCGTCGCGCTCGAGTTGGTGCGCCGCGGGAGCTTTGAGCTGGCCCGCTACACGGCCGCGCTGGCGGTGGCCGCGATCGTGGCCGGCTGGGCACTCGCCCAGAACCCCACGCTGCTGCCGGGGCTGAGCGTGCGGGCGGCCGCGGCGCCCCACGACACGCTGGTGGCGGTCGTGGTGGCGGTGCTCGCCGGCGGGGTGATCCTGTTCCCCTCGCTCGCCCTGCTGTTCAGGCTCGTGCTGGGCGGCAGCCTCGACCACGGCGGCGAGACCGCCTCGCGCACCACCCCCGTCCGGGTGCTCGCCTCGGCCACCACCACCGGCCTGCTCGCCAGGGCCGCCGGAGCCTGTCTGATCGCCGGCGTCGGGCTGCTCACAATCGCCGAAGCCGGCTGGGCACATGCGATCGGCGTGCTGGCGCTGTTCGCGTTCATGGCCTGCGGCTTCCTCGCCGCGGCCACGCCCTCTCAGTATTCGTAGGGGGATTTGTAAGGGGGAGTCGTTGTCGTAGTGGGGGGTGTAGTTGCGGTCGGTGTTGTAGAGGTGGCCGTGGGCGTCGTTTCTGTGGAGGTGGTCGGATAGACGGGCGGTGTGGGCGGCGCCGGAGTACTCGTGCTCGTGGGCGCTTGAGTCGAGGCGCCCAACACAACCGTGTGCCAGGTGCCACCGAAGCTCTTGATGCCCTGTCCGTTTGCCTGCCCGGCCGCATGGTCGCCGCTGTAGCGGTAGAGCGGATGACCGTTGAGCGTGATCTGCACTGTCCCGCCGCGCCGGTGCAAGGTTCCGAGGCGTCCGTGCACGCCGGCGGCGGCGTGGAGCTTGGCCTTGCTCGAGCGGGCTGTGAGCGGTGGCCAGAAGCTCAGGCACTGGCCCTTGCACAGCAGGTGGGCGGCGGTCTCGGGGGTGAGCTCATACAGCGTGTGCCCGCGAGAGTCCACGAGCACCTGCGCGCCGAGCGTGGGGTTCGATGCCGAGCCCACGCTCGGCGAGGTCCCGGAGGCGATTGCGATCGCAGCCAGTGCGCCGATGAAGGCGACGGCCACGACGACGACCGCCAGCGTGAGTGCCGAGCGCCCACCTCTACGATTGCCATGGGGCTCGTGAGGATGGCTAGCAGCGCTCATGAGTTGCGGATATCTCACCGGTGCCCTCCTGGTTCGTGGTTTGGGTGCTCGCCTTGCCAGACGCCGCAGCGGCGAGATCCTTCCCAGGGGCGCTGGATGGTTGATTCCACGGTCGTGCACCGCCGGCCGGCACGCCTGGCCTGCGCCGGCCTTTGTCCTCGGCCTCGCCCTTCCCACCACCAAGGCCTTCGGCCTGCGTCCGCGGCCAGCTTGACCATCCGCACCCCCGAAAAACGGCACACCACCGTGGAATCAGCCATCTAGGCGCAAGACCCGGGAGCTCGACTACGGCTCGGTGTGCACGACCACGTCGGCGATGTCCGCGATCTGCCCACGCAGCTCGTCCTCGAGCTCGCTGGCGAGCTCGTGCGCGGCGATGAGCTTCTGGCCGGCGCCAACCTTGAGCGTGAGGAACACCACGCGGCCGCTGTCGGTGAGCAGCAGCTTGACCATCAGCGGCGCTGCGCCGGTGCGCTGGGTGACGAGCTGCTCGACCTCGCGAACGGTCTGGGCGTCGGCGCGTTCGTCGGCGAGGACCGCCTCCAGCGGGCGCTCGAGTGGCTCGAGGTGGGTCTGCACGTCGATCACCTCGGGGCGCTCGCGGATGCTCCGCTCGACGCGCTCGGCCACCAGATGGGCTTCGCGCAGGTCGAGATTGGCGGGGAACTTGAGGTGCAGGGAGACGCTCGCGCGGCCCTGCTGCTCGAAGATGGCGATGTCGTGGGCCTCCTTGACGAGCGGCTCTGACAGCGCGATTGCGAGCACGCGGTCGCGCAGGTCGAGGCCGCGGATGCGCGGCTCGACGTGCACGACGACGTCGCTGCCCGGCAGCGCCCGGTGGACCGCCGCCTCGACGTGATCGGCGGCGCCGTGGCCCTCGACCACAGCCTGCCCGGGCGGCACGCTCACGACCACGTCGGCGAAGTAGCGTCCGGCCGACTCGCGCAGGCGCAGGCGGCTGAGCTCCACCTCGCCGCCGAGGGCTTCGATTGCCCGCTCGGCTTCCGATCGTGCCTGGGTGGGCGCCCGGTCCATCAGCACGTTGGCGTTCTCGGCGATCAGCCGCACGGCGGCCGCGAGGATGATGGCGGCGACGAGCAGCGCAGCGATCGCATCGCCCTGGCGCAGGCCCGCGTGGACGGCGAGCAGACCGGCGAGCACTGCGAGCGAGCCGAGCAGGTCGGCGGCGAAGTGGAAGGCGTTGGAGCGAAGGGCGGGGCTGTTGTAGCGGCGGGCGGCGAGGCGGGAGACGCTCGTGCGGCTGAGGTCGAGGACGATGGCCAGCGCGATCACGGCGAACTGGTACCAGCGGATCTGGGGCGCGTGGCCACCGGCGAGCAGGTGGCTGATGGCTTCGATGCTGACGAGCACCCCACCGGCGAGCAGGATGGCGGCCTCGCCGAGCGCCCCCAGGTTCTCGGCGCGGCGGTGGCCGTAGGGGTGCCCGCGGTCAGCGGGGCGCCCGCCGAGGCGCACGGCGAAGTAGGTCAGCACGGCGGCGATCACGTCGCCGCTGGACTCCACGCCGGCGGAGATCAGACCGAGGCTGCCGGTGGCCAGGCCCACACCGAGCTTGATCGCCACAAGCACGGCTGCCACGGCGATGGAGACGAGCGTGGTGCGCTGCTGGGCGAGCATGAACTGGCGCTCTGACTGGGCGGACATGGGTGGGAGACTATGCTGCCGACGGCTTACGGAACGCCCGTTAGGAGCAGGACGCCTTGCGAGCGCCCCCATGTAGCCTGAGAGCCGGGTGGCTGGATCCAGCTCTTACAGCCGAATCCTATTTACTAACTGAATTGGATTTGCTCCTGACGCTTCGTTTCGGTCATCATTGGGCAGATGCGCGCCAGCGCGAAAGTTGACTTCTTCATCAGCTACGCCAGCCCCGACCTTTCTTGGGCTGAATGGATCGCGTGGCAGCTCGAGCACGGTGGTTATACGACGCTGTTCCAAGCGTGGGATTTCAGGCCCGGCCAGAACTTCCCGCTCGCCATGCAGAATGCCGCGATCAATGCCGATCGGACACTTGCGGTGATTTCTCCAGCCTTTTTCAGCTCAGCCTATGCGAGCACGGAGTGGGCGGCGGCATTCACTGAGGATCCCGACGGCACCGCCGGTAAGTACGTGCCTGTTCGAGTGCGGGAGTGCCTGCCCCCAGGCCTGCACAGAGGAATCATCTACATTGATCTGGTCGGCCTAGATGAGTCCGGTGCACGCACGAAGCTATACCGTGGAGTGCGGGCGGGCCGTGCTGTACCGCAACAGTCTCCTGGCTTTCCTGGTGGCGTCGCTGTGGCCAGATCAGGCGCTCCAGGCTTCCCGGGCGATGCGCCTCCCATTTGGAACGTTCCAGTGGCGACCCGAACCTTTCAAGGGCGAGCTCAAGCCCTCGAGGGGTTGACACGGTGCCTCAAGAGTGACGGAAGGGTTGCCGTGACGCAGGCCTATGCGATACACGGTCTGGGCGGTGTGGGCAAGACTCAGCTGGCTGCTCGGTGGGCCCACGAACACCGCGCAGACTATGACGTCGTGTGGTGGATTCGAGCCGAGCAGGAGTCCACGCGACTTGTTGACTACGCTGCCCTTGGGCTCCGCCTAGACCTTGCGGAGGCAAACTCTCACGACCAATCCTGGCTGATCAATGCGACCAAAGACTGGCTGGAGCGCTCAAGCCGTTGGCTGCTGATCTTTGACAACGCGCCCGACAGCCAGACGATCGCCTCACTACTCCCTGCAGGCGAGGGCGGCCACGTGCTAATCACTTCGCGTGCTCATGCTAACTGGAGGGCTCTTGGAGCTGCGCCGCTGCAGCTCGAGGTCTGGGAGCGTCAGGAATCGATTGACTTTCTAGCGCGCAGCACGGGATCCGAGGACCTGCTCGCCGCAGAAGAGATCGCAGATCTGCTCGGAGACCTGCCACTTGCGCTTGCGCAAGCCGCTGCGTACACAAACGAGCAAGCAATCGAGTTGAGCACTTACCTCCGGCGACTCAACGTGGGGGGTCTTAAGCTGATGGCGAAAGGTCAGCCGCTCGACTACCAGCACACCGTCGCGACCACCTGGGATCTGGCGTTTGAGAAGGTCAGCGATCATCCGGCAGGTGCTGGGCTGCTGAGCGTGTGCGCTTACTTCTCCCCGGAACGCATCCCTCGAGAGCTTCTCACCCAGCAAGGCGCGCTGCCGCATGAACTCCCCGTCGGCAAGGACCGCGAACAACTAGTCGAGGACGCGGTTCAGTCGCTTCTTAGCTATGCGCTGCTCACCCCAGCGGCTGGCGAAACGCTGGACATGCACAGGCTTGTCCAGCAGGTCATGCGTGAGCGCGCACAGACGACAGATCTGGAACGCCTCTATGCGCGCCAGGCTGTCTGCATCCTGGCCGAAGCATTTCCGCAGAGGTCGTGGGAGCATCAGCACTGGTCATTGTGTAGTCGCCTCCTCCCCCATGCGCAAGCTGTGGTTGGGCACGCTCAAGCGCTGGAAGTGGAGCCCCGGACGACTGCGGCACTGCTCCTGTCGGTTGCCTCGTTTTTCAGTAGTAGAGGAGATTACGTTAAAGCTCGAAATCTCGATCAACAGGCGCTCGAGATCTATGAAGCGGTCTTCGGACCAGACGATCTTCGCGTTGCCAAGGCCCTTAATAACCTTGGCAACGTGCTCCAAATCCTCGGTGACTCGACGGGAGCCCTCGCTGCTTTCAGGCGGTCATTGAGCATCAAGGAACAGATCTACGGTCCAACCCATACTGAGGTTGCAAGCACGCTCAATAACCTTGGTAACGGCCTGCTCCAAGCGGGCGAGCTGGATGGTGCGCGCTCCATCCAAGAGCGTGCTCTCCAGATCAACGAGACTGCTTATGGCCCCGATCATCCGGAGGTTGCCAAAGTTCTCGGGAACCTCGGCGCTGTTCTCCAAGATCTGGACGACTTCGCTGGCTCCCGTTCGATTTTGGAACGGGCCCTAGCGATCGAGGAAAACGCATACGGATCCAATCACCCCGAAGTGGCAAGGACCATGGGTAACCTCGGACTCTGCCTCCGCGCAATTGACCTTCCCCTCGCACGCTCGACTCAGGAGCGCGTACTGGCGATAGAGGAAGGTCTATATGGCCCAGATCATCCGGAGGTTGCGAGGACGCTTGGGAACCTTGCCACGTGTCAGATGAATTTGGGTGACCAGGGCTCTGCATGCTTGGCACTCGAACGCGCGCTCACGATCTTCAGGGAGGCGTACGGCCCTAACCACCCGGACACGCTTCGGGCGGTAGGGATGCTGGAGAAGCTGGAGGGTCACGATCGGCGATTAGATCCGTAGCTTCCAAGTCATTACTCAGCGCGTATCGTTGACGCGTGAGCCACGACCACAGCGGACACTCGCACGCGATCGCCGCGGACGCCGACGCGGGGCGCCTGGCGCAGGCGCTGGGGCTGATCGTGGCCTTCATGGTGGTGGAGGTGGCGGTGGGGGCGCTGGCGCACTCGCTGGCGCTGCTCTCAGATGCCGCGCACATGCTCACGGACGCGGGTGCGATCGGCTTCTCACTGGTAGCGCTGCGCCTGGCGGCGCGCCCGGCGCGGGGTGCGATGACGTTCGGCCTTGGGCGCGTGGAGATCCTCTCGGCGCAGGCCAACGGGGTGACACTCGTGATCCTGGCGGCGTTCGTGTCATATGAGGGGGTGCGCAGGCTGATCGCTCCTCCCCACGTTCGCGGCTGGCTGGTGCTGGCGGTGGCGCTGCTGGGCGTGGCGGTCAACCTGGCGGCGGCCTGGACGCTGGCCAGCGCGAGCCGCAGGAGCCTGAACATGGAGGGCAGCCTCCAGCACATCCTCACCGACCTCTACGGCTTCATCGGAACTGCGGTCGCGGCGGGGGTCATCGTCGTGACGGGCTTCCAGCGTGCCGACCCGCTGGTCTCGCTGCTGATAGCGGCGCTGATGCTCCGCTCGGGATATGCGCTGGTGAAGGCGTCGGGCCGGGTGTTCTTGGAGGCTGCACCCGAAGGCCTCGACCCCGAGGCGGTTGGCCGCGCGCTGGTCGCCCAGGAGGGGGTGGTGGAGGTCCACGACCTGCACGTGTGGGAGGTCACGAGCGGCTTCCCTGCCCTCTCGGCGCACGTGCAGGTGGGCGCGGAGTGCGACTGCCACATGGCTCGCCGGGGGCTCGAGGCGATGCTGCGCGAGCGCTTCTCGCTCGATCACACCACCCTGCAGGTCGACCATGCGCCCGGCCGGGGCTCTGAGATCGTCCAGCTCGAGATCGCGCCCGGCGCGGTCTCGCCTCCTGCTCGTTAGGCCCCCTGGCCGCTGGGCCGCACGAGCACCTCGTTGATGCTCACGTTGGGCGGCTGGCCGATGGCGTAGAGGATGGCGCGGGCGATGTCCTCGGCCTCCAGTGGGGTGACGCCGGCGAAGCGCTTTGCCATCTGCTCGAGCACCTCGGGGCGGTTGTGGCCGGGGAGCTCGGTGGCGACGGCACCAGGCTCGATCAGGGTGACGCGCACGCCGATCTGGACGCCCTCTTGGCGCAGCGACTCGGAGAAGGCGCCGACGCCGAACTTGGTGAGGTTGTAGACGCCCGAGCCGGCGCGGGCGACGCGCCCGGCGACGGAGCTCACGTTGACGATGTGCCCGCCACCCTGCTCGCGCATGAGCGGTAGGGCGGCGTGGGTGCAGTAGAGCACGCCGAACACGTTGGCCTCGATCATCCGCCGCCACTCGTCGGTGGGCGCGTTCTCGATCGGGCCGAGGAGCATCACACCGGCGTTGTTGACGAGCACGTCGAGGCGGCCCAGCTCGGAATGGGTCCGCTCGACGAAGGCTTGGGCCTGCGTCTCATCGCCCACGTCGGTAGGGACGGCGATCGCACGGCCGCCTTCCTCGGTGATCCGCGCGGCCAGCGCTTCGATGCGCTCGGCACGCCGCGCAGCGAGGGCAACGGCGGCTCCCGCACGCGCGCAGGCAAGGGCTGTGGCCTCGCCGATGCCCGAGGAGGCGCCGGTGACGGCTACTACACTGGAAGAGAGGTCAATGGTCATACGCCGAGCTTAGCCCTCGGCTCTCATTGACCAGACCGAAGTGTCGATACGCCGCGTAGGCGCACGTGGATCGCTCTTTTTGTCCCGCACGCGGGTTTCAGCCCGCTACAGGGCGGGAAAAGCCAAAGTGATCCACTAGGCAGGTGCGCCCGTACTCAGCGTCGAACGAGCACCCAGGAATAGTCCCCCTCAAAGATAATTGACAACGCAACTATCGAGGCGTATAATTCCGACTCCAAGCATCGGATTAAGAAGGACGCCAATGTCAGACTCCCCAGTAGACACCACTGTAACGCTCGACACCGAGACTCCCGGGCAGGACGCGGAGCAGGTCGTCGAGACCGTGGCTGCCCCAGAGCGGCTCGACAACCCCATCGAGCGCATAGAAGTCGGCGCAGCCGACACATTCATCCCCGAGGCAGTGGACCAGCTCCTGGCCCACTCGCGCCGCTACCCCCTGCTCACCCCGGCGCAGGAGATCGACCTCGCCAAGCGCATCGAGCGCGGCGATCTCTACGCCAAGGAACTGCTCGTCAACTCCAACCTGCGCCTCGTGGCCTCGAACGCCAGGCGCTACCAGAACCAGGGCCTGCCCCTCGGCGATCTCGTCCAGGAGGGCATGCTCGGCCTGATTCGCGCCAGCGAGAAGTTCGATTGGCGCAAGGGCTTTCGCTTCTCTACATACGCAACCCTGTGGATCCGTCAGGCGATCCAGCGCGGCCTGGAGAACTCGGGTCGCACGATTCGCCTGCCCGTCCACGTGGCGCAGCGCTCCCGCAAGGTCGGGCGCGTAGAGCGCGAGCTGTCCGTTCGACTCGGCCGCGAGCCCACGCTCGAGGAGCTGGCCGAGGAGACCGGGCTGCCGATTGAGCAGGTGGAAGAGGTACGCCACCAGCGGGCAGCGCTCGTCAGCCTCGACCAGCAGATCGGCGAGGATGGCGACACCGCTCTCGGCGACCTGCTCCCGTCGGACGCCGAGGTGCCCGAGGAGACGGCCTGGGACAACGAGCGCGAGCGGATCGTGCACGAGGCGATCTCTCAGCTGCCCGAAACCGAGCGCAAGGTCCTGACCCTGCGCTTTGGCACGGGCCGTGAGGAGCCCCAGACGCTCACAGCGATCGGTAAGCGCCTCGGCTTCTCGGCCGAGCGTGCCTCACAGCTCGAGCAGCGGGCGCTGAAGAAGCTCGCCGAGTCACCCGAGCTCGTGGCCCTGCGCGAGGCCGCTTAGCCGATTCTCGACTGATTCACCCCGTCGGGCGCAGCACAGGCCCGGCGGGAGTGGATCGGCTTCATCTGGTCCGTCTCTTCTCTGTGCGGTCGGTGCATGCACCGACCGTCCGGCCGCGCATGCGCGGCCGGTGGAAGGGCCGCATGCGGCCCTTCCTTCATGCCTCAGGCTGCTGTGACGGGTGCTTCCACATGGCTATGACACCCCACGCGACAATCAGCACGGCTCCAGATCCTAGCGCTTGGCCAACCTTGACCAAGCTTGCTACCCCGGCGCAATGGCGGGCCAGATTTGGATCTCCGAGGACTTCGAGTTCAGCGAGAAGGAGCTCGATGAGATGTACGGGGAATGGGAGAAGGAGGACGAGGAGCTCCTGTGAGGCTGCTGCTCGATACGCATGTCGTGCTCTGGCAGCAGGAGGGGAACCTCGATCGCATAGGCCGTGCGACTGACACGATCGCGAGTGCCGAGGAGTTGCTGGTGAGCGTGGTCTCGTTCGCCGAGGTCGGAATCAAGGCGGCCATCGGCAAGCTTCGTCTGCCAGCGGACCTCCGGGAGCACGTGCTGGCGAGCGGTGCGCGGATACTCGGCCTGGCACCCGAGCACGGCCTGGACCTCGCCACGCTCCCACTGCACCACAGGGATCCCTTCGACCGCCTGCTGATCGCACAGGCGCGCAGCGAGGGCCTGGCGATCGTCACAGCGGACCCCGAGTTCGCCCCCTACGACGTCCCGGTGGTCTTCGCCGGCTGAGACTAAGCTGGCTTGGGAGCAAGCCTAGAGCCCAGTTGAGGAGGCGGATGCCGTGACTCAGAAGACACTGTGGGAGCGCACTGTCGAGCTGACCATCTCCCTCGGCGAACGAATCCTGGCCCCGATCGAGCGTTTCATCGGCAGACGCTCCCTGGTTGGGGACGCCACGTTCTTCCCCAACGAGCGCTTCCCGTGGATCGCACGCGTGGAGCACAACTGGGGGGTCATCCGCGAGGAGCTCGAGCGCGTGCTCGAAGACCGCGACGCGCTGCCCAACTTCCAGGACATCTCCAAGGACCAGATCGAGATCACAGACGACGACCGTTGGAAGACCTTCTTCCTCTACGGCTACGGCTTCCAGGCCGACCTTGGCGTCGATATGTGCCCCCGCACGGCCGCGCTGATGCGCGAGATCCCTGGGATGACCACGGCGATGTTCTCCATCCTCTCCCCCCGCAAGCACATCCTCGACCACCGCGGCCCCTACAAGGGCGTGCTGCGCTACCACCTCGGGCTGATCGTGCCCGAGCAGGCCGAGGCCTGCCGCATCCGCGTGGGGGATGACTTCCGCCACTGGGAGCAGGGCCAGAGCATGGTCTTCGACGACACCTTCAACCACGAGGTCTGGAACGACACCGACGAGACGCGTGTGGTGCTGTTCGTCGACGTTCTGCGCCCGCTGCCCGAGCCCTGGTCCACGATCAACCGTGCGATCGTCAAGGCGATCGGCTACTCCCCCTTCGTGCTCGATGCCAAGCGCAACCAGCAGGCGTGGGAAAAACGCTATCTCAGCCGATCTCGGCGAGAAAGGACAGCAGTTCGGGAATGACCACCTCGCTCCGCTCGCGATGGGGCCAATGGCCTGTGTCCTCGACGACCAGAGCCCTGCTTGGCGCCGGCAGCAGCGCGGCCGTCGCCTCGAACAGCCCTTGAACGCTCGGCGTTTCCGAGCCGCCGATGATCAGCCCGGGCACGGCCCCGACGGTTTCACCGACGGGCGATGGGCGGCGCGGAAGGTCTCGATAGTAGGAGATCGCGCCTTCGAGGGTGGCCTTCGACGAGAGCGCGTGCTTGGTGTTGCGCAGGGCCTCGTCGCGCTCTAGGCCAGACCATCTGCGGGCAAAGCGCCGGTAGAGCACATCGAGATAGGCGAAGTCGTCGCGTCTGCAGCGCCAAGCCGCCCCCGGCAGCTTCAGCCTGATGATGTGTCGCGCCATCCAGAGCGCCCTCGGGGAGGGTTTCAGCAGGCTGGGGTGAGGTATGTCGATCGTCGCAATCGCGCCCACACGTTGGGGCTCCAGGGCCGCGGCAACATACGTGAGCAGTGCGCCCCAGTCGTGTCCCACTAGCGCTGCCCGCTCGATCCCCAGGGCATCGAGCAGCGCCAGCGCATCGCGTCCGAGCGTCTCCGGGTCGTAGGGGCGGCCGGGGACGATCGTCTCCTCGCGATAGCCCCGCAGCCAAGGGACCGTGACGCGCCGCCCCGCGCCCACGAGCGCATCGGCGATCTCAGACCACGAGAACGGTGTGTCGGGGAAGCCGTGCAGGAGCACGACGTCCGGCCCCTCCCCCATCTGCGAGCAGACGAAGCGCTGCCCCTCGTGCGCGACCGTCTGGAACTCCACCGTTCCAGTCTATGGGATCGCCGACTCGACCATCCGGCGCCCCTCGGGTTCGACTCGCCCGGTTCAGACGTTCGACACGTTGAAGCCCGTTCCCTGGAGCAATTCATTTGCTCGGGAATTAAGGATCGTGAACTCCCCCGTGATGATCAGCACGCCGAGCACGATCATCACGGCGCCCCCCACGCCGATGATCACCGGGAAGTGGCGCTTGACGACCGCCAGCGCGAGCGTCATCCGCTCGAAGGCCAGAGCGATCAGCAGGAACGGGATCGCCAGCCCGAGCGAGTAGAAGGCCAGCAGCAGCGCGCCGTGCGCCGCGGAGCTGGAGATCGCGGCCTGGGTGAGGATCGCGCCGAGGGTGATGCTCGTGCACGGCGTCCAGGCGATCGCAAAGGCCGCACCGGCGACCACTGGCCCGCCGCGCCCCGCCAGGCGCAGGAGCGTCTCGGAGTGCCACTCGCGGTTGAAGAAGGCCACGAACGGTGTCGCCAGGAAGATCAGACCCATCGCGATGATCACCACTCCCCCGGCCTGCTCGAGCATGTGTTTGTGGGTGTTGAGGCTCGAGCCGATCACCGTCGCGCTCATTCCCAGCAGGATGAAGATCGCCGAGAAGCTTGCGATGAACAGCAGGCTCGGTTTGAGCACCCGCCTTGCGCCCACTCCGTCTTTGAGGTCCGCCGGCGTCACGCCGATCACCGTCGAGAGATAACCCGGCACGAGCGGCAGCACACACGGGGACAGAAACGAGACGAGCCCTGCCGCGAGCGCCAGCGGGATGCCCACGCCTGTGGCCGTGTCGGAGGCGCTCGCAAGCATCAAGGCAACGTGCGGGCTCAAGGCCGAGCCTCCCCCACGCCCTCGCCCGTCGCGCCGCGCAGCTCGGCAACCTCGCGCTCCAGGCGCTCGATGCGCTCGCGCAGCTCCTCGAGCGTCGAGCGCGACGGAGGGACGATCGAGGGTTGGACCGCCGCCGGGAGGCGTTGCTCGGCGCCCTCCTCATCCTCGGCCTGCAGCAGCTGGAGGTAGCGCTCCTCCTTCTGCCCGGGCCTGCGCTCCAGGCGCTGGACGAGCTCGCGTTCGATCAGCAGCTCGAGCGTCGCGTGCACCTCGTCCAGGCCCGCAAAGGCATGCATCCGCTCGGTGCGCTGCTTGAGCTCGCCCGGCGTCTGGGCTCCGCGGAGCATCAGCACGCACACGATCGCCTGCTCGCCCTCGCTCATCGGCAGCGCTTCCGCCAGCAGATGCCGGTACTTGGCCGCGCGCGATGCGCCGGCGAGCCGGACGAGGCCGCGTCGCTCCAGACGGTGCAGCGCGTCGCGAATCGCCTCCTCGTCGTACTCGACCACGGGATCGCGGTTGGTCGACTGGTTGCAGGCCAGCCGCAGCGAGTTGAGCGACAGCGGATAC
>DATARM010000079.1:0-25368 GCA_036264155.1 Solirubrobacteraceae bacterium | reverse complement strand
GGCCGGTTGCCCGTCCTGCTCTGCGATTGCGGATGGCTTCTCCGGTTCGGTCGTGCACTTGGTCAATCACGATGTCGCGTTCACAGCCGTGTCACGGGCGCCGCTGGCAAAGCTGCAGGACTACAAGCGGCGGATGGGCTGGAGCTTTCCGTGTGCGTCCTCCTTCGAGAGCGACTTCAACCATACTTCCACGTCGCCCACACCGATCAGGAATGGCGCTCGGGCGCCGTCGAGTGCAACTTTCGCACCCCTGACTTTCGCCCGTCCGAGGCGAGCCCCGGCCTGATCGAGATCGCCAAGGGCGCCGGCACCGATCCCGCGACATTCCGGAAAGAGGGACCGGGCATGAGCGCATTTGCCCTCGAGGACGGGGTCGTGTTCCACACCTACTCGGCCTACGGGCGAGGCCTCGACGGCGTGTGGGGCATGTACTCGTTGCTCGACCGCGCCCCGCTCGGGCGCAATGAGAGCGGCATATGGTGGCGCCGCCACGACGAGTACGAAGGACGATGAGCCATGGCGGCGTCATCAGCCAGGGGAACGTTGCGCGCCAACGGCCGGGTGGGCGGCGCCACCCTCTCGCCATTGGCAGCGATGCGGACGGACTTGGGGTGGTCGCGGCGCTGCTCGCCGCAGCCGGGCCGGCTTGGTTGTCCACGGCCGATCGGATGGCGGGGATGGACGCAGGACCCGGAACAGCGCTAGGTTCCGTGGGCTGGTTCACCGGTGCATGGGCCTCCTCGCCGGCTCGCGCCGTGATTTTCGTAGTTCCGAAGTCATATGCGAGGCCCTGCGACGCTTCCTGAAGGCCCCATGACCATCTGAAGCAGGAATCGAGAAGCGCCTGTGGTCAGGCCGCAGCTAGGGTGAACCCCATGGCCAAGAAGTCCAATAGGCAGTCATCTGGACCCGCCGCTGCCGACAGCCACCACTTGATCCGCGTGCACGGCGCCCGCGTGAACAACCTCAAGGACATCAGTGTAGAGCTGCCGAAGCGGCGGCTGACGGTGTTCACGGGTGTCTCCGGGTCGGGCAAGAGCTCGCTCGTGTTCGGCACGGTCGCCGCTGAGTCCCAGCGGCTGATCAACGAGACCTACAGCGCCTTCGTCCAGGGTTTCATGCCCACTCTGACGCGCCCCGAGGTCGACGTGCTCGAAGGGCTGACCACGGCGATCATCGTGGACCAGCAGCGGATTGGCGCCGACCCCCGCTCAACGGTCGGGACGGTCACGGATGCGAATGCCATGCTGCGAATTCTCTTCAGCCGGATTAGCAAGCCGCACATCGGCTCGCCCAACGCGTTCTCTTTCAACGTTCCCTCGGTCAAGGCGAGCGGTGAGATCACGGTGCAACGCGGTGACGGCAAGACCGTGACACGGAGCTTCACCCGTGCTGGTGGCATGTGCCCGCGCTGCGAAGGCCGGGGCACGGTCTCCGACATCGATCTCACCCAGCTCTACGACGACTCCAAGTCGCTTTCCGAGGGCGCGATCACCATCCCCGGCTACGGCACGGGCGGTTGGAACTCCAGGCTCTACAGCGCGTCCGGGTTCGTCGACTCGGACAAGCCGATCCGCAAGTACACCAAGAAGGAACTCGGCGACTTCCTCCACCACGAGCCGACCAGGATGAAGATCGCGGGCATCAACATGACCTATGAAGGGCTGATCCTGCGGGTCCAGAGGTCGATCCTCTCCAAAGACAGGGAGGCGATGCAGCCGCACATCCGCGCGTTCGTCGACAGGGCGGTCACGTTCACCGCCTGCCCAGAGTGCGACGGCACCCGTCTCAGCGAGGCAGCTCGCTCGTCGCGGATCGGCAAGGTCAACATCGCCGATGCGTGCGCGATGCAGATCTCAGACCTCGCTGAGTGGGTGCGCGGTCTGGACGATCCCTCGGTCGCTCCCCTGCTCGCGGCGTTGCAGCAGACCATCGACTCGTTCGTGGAGATCGGGCTGGGTTATCTCTCGCTCGAGCGGCCATCGGGGACTCTGTCCGGTGGCGAGGCCCAGCGCGTGAAGATGATCGGCCATCTCGGCTCCTCGCTCACCGACGTCACCTATGTCTTCGACGAGCCCACCACCGGCCTGCACCCCCACGACATCAAGCAGATGAACGACCTGTTGCTGGGTCTGCGTGACAAGGGCAACACGGTGCTCGTGGTGGAGCACAAGCCGGAGACGATCGCAATCGCCGACCACGTCGTCGATCTCGGGCCGGGCGCGGGTAGCGAGGGCGGCAGCGTCTGCTTCGAGGGCACCCTCGACGGGCTGCGTGCCAGTGCCACGATCACTGGCCGCCACCTCGACGATCGAGCGGCCCTCAAGGAGACGCTGCGCACCTCCACTGGCACCCTGGAGATCCGGGGTGCGAGCGCCCACAACCTCAAGGATGTCAACGTCGACATCCCGCTCGGGGTTCTCGTCGTCGTCACCGGCGTAGCCGGCTCTGGAAAGAGCTCGCTCGTGCATGGATCGATCCCTGCCGGTGCGGGCGTGGTGTCGATCGACCAGGGCGCTATCCGCGGCTCGCGACGGAGCAACCCGGCCACCTACACAGGGCTGCTCGAGCCGATTCGCAAGGCGTTCGCAAAGGCCAACGGCGTGAAACCGGCGCTGTTCAGCGCCAACTCCGAGGGCGCGTGCCCCGGCTGCAACGGCGCCGGCGTCATCTACACCGACCTGGCGATGATGGCGGGCGTCGCCACCGTGTGCGAGGAGTGCGAGGGCAAGCGCTTCCAGGCCGAGGTGCTCGAGTACAAGTTCGCCGGCAAGGACATCAGCCAGGTGCTCGCTATGTCGGTGAGCGCCGCCGAGGAGTTCTTCGGCGCCGGTGAGGCACAGACGCCCGCGGCGCACAAGATCCTCGAGCGCCTCGCCGACGTTGGGCTCGGCTATCTCAGTATTGGCCAGCCACTCACCACCCTGTCTGGCGGCGAGCGCCAGCGGCTCAAGCTGGCCGTTCACATGGGCGAGAAAGGCGACGTCTACGTCCTCGACGAGCCGACCACGGGCCTGCACCTCGCCGACGTTCAGCAGCTGCTCGGCATGCTCGACCGTCTTGTCGACGCGGGCAAGTCAGTGATCGTCATCGCGCACCACCAGGCGGTCATGGCGCACGCCGACTGGATCATCGACCTCGGCCCTGGCGCCGGCCACGACGGGGGCCGGATCGTCTTCGAGGGCACCCCCGCCGATCTTGTCGCCGCTGGCTCCACCCTCACCGCCGAGCACCTCGCTGACTACGTGGGCGTCTGAGCGAAGGCAGCGATCTCCTCAGCTAGTCGAGCCGGCTCGTCATGGGGGATGAAGGTCCGGCCGTTCTCGACCTGGACGAGTCGAGCATCGGCGAACGTGTCGCGCAGCCGCTGCGCGTAGTCCAGCTTGAAGAAGCGATCGCCGTCCCCCCAAACCAGCAGCGCTGGGCCGTGGAAGCCACCGAGCCGGGTGGACGCGCGGTTCAGGTCCGCAGGGTCCACCTGCTGGGCGAAACGAGCGACGTCCTGCCGGATGGCTGGATCGCTGAGGCACGGCTCGACCCATCCGCGCGTCTGGTCGGCGTCCAGCGGCTGCTTGACCAGCAATCCATATCCAAGCGGTGAGTGTCGCACGGCGGTTGCGCGCATGGGTGCAAGCAGCGCACTGATCCTGCGCGGGCTGCGGAACGCCTTGAACAGCTGACCGAATGGCGCGGGTGGGAAGTTCGTGAACGCGTCGCAGTTGGTCAAGACGACACGACCCACGCGCGCGGCCTCGGTGTCCAACAGGAACTGGCAGATCGCTCCGCCGGTGTCGTTCCCCACGAGCGTCACGTTGTCGAGCTCGAGCGCGTCCATGAAGGCAACGACCTGGCGGGCGATGCCGCGAGGTGACTGGTCGGCGTCGCTGCCGAGCGGAATCGTGTGTGAGCCGAGCGGCAAGTCCGGCGCGTAAGAGCGCAGACCGGTCTCGGCGAGAGCGTCTGCCGTCTTGCTCCACAGCGTGGCGTTCACCAAGAAGCCGTGCACGAACACGGTGGGTGGGGCAACGGAGTTCTCGGGGCCGGTGGCTCGATAATGGACGGTGCCGTGGGGAAGGTCGATGCTCGGCATGTCTGCTCCCTGGTCTAAGTTTGCGTACAGTCTGCATGTAAGTTACGTACCATCTGTATGAAAGTCAACCGCCGATCTCAAACCGAGCGATCTGCTGCAACCCGTGCCGCTCTGGTGCAAGCGGCCCGCCCCCTGTTTGCCCAGCATGGGTTCTCAGGCGTGGGCACCGAGGCCATCGTTGCGGCCGCCGGGGTCACGCGGGGCGCTCTCTACCACCAGTTCGGCGGCAAGACCAAATTGTTCGAGGCCGTGTATGAGGCGATCGAGGAGGATCTCGCCCGCGGACTCGGCGAGATGATCGCGTCTTCGGGAGTGAGCGACCCGATTGAGGTGATGGCGCTCGGCGCAGGCGCCTGGCTGGACGCGTGCGGCGAGCAGGAGGTTCAGCAGATCGTGCTGCTCGACGGCCCAGCTGTGCTGGGCTGGGCACGTTGGCGCGAGATAGGCATGCACTACGCGCTGGGCCTCATCGAGGGCCTGCTGGCCCACGCGATCGAGGTCGGACGGATTCCGCCGCAACCCGTGCGGGCGCTCGCTCACGTGTTCGTGGGCGCGCTCGACGAGGCCGGTCTCTACATCGCCCGCGCTGAGGATCAGCCCGCCGCCAGGGAGGAGATGCGCGAGGTCATTGCAACGCTGGTGGCAGGCCTCGGGAGGAGGTGACGGAGCTCTGTCGTCAAGGGGTATCCCCCGGCTGCAGGAGTCGGCGTATGGCCTCGCCCGTGTCACACTCGAGCCATGTCGGCAGGCCCTCGCCGTCACGCAGGTGCCGGCGGACCGCCGCGCTCGGCAGATCGACCACCGCCCTGATGACCGCCTCGCGATTACGGACGCTGGATCTGCCGCACAAGGCCTTGGTCAGCTTCGACACGACAGCCGCCAGTGGCTCGTTGATCGCATCGAGGCTGTGCCTGAACGAGTGGTCGGGATCGGCGTCGAGGAGATCGTCTCGGCGTAGGGTCAGCAGCAGGCGGGCATCCTCGGGCAGCTCGCGAGCGAAGCTAATCTGCGCGGTGCCCATGGCCACGGCGCCCGCCAGCGGATCGTCTTGCTCAGCCGCCTCGAGCGCCCGGATCTGGAAGCGCTCGAGCGCCCGCAGCCACGTTGCAGCGAGTATCGCGTCGCGGCTTGCGAAGCGGTGATACAGCGTGCCCACCGGCGCCTTGCTCTCGTGTGCGATCGCCGCCACCGAAGCGGCTCGTGGTCCATCGCGCAGCACGATCGTGCGTGCAGCATCGAGGATTGCGTCGGTGTCGTGTCGTCGCGGAGGTGCCATAAGTAGTACGATCGCTCTATATGGAGCGTTTGCCCTATATCGATGAGCATTACATATCGATCGGCGCCACGCGCGAGCAGGTGTGGCGGGCGCTGGTGCCGAGAGTGGGGTCTACTTTCCGGGCCGCAGGAGGTCCAATCGCTCGGGTGCTCGGGCTGGCACCGGCACGGGCCGGCGGCGAGTGGCGCCGAGAGGTGCGCCGAGACGACACGCTGCCCGGCTTTGTGGTGAGCGAGGCGAACCCGCCGCGTCGGCTGGAGCTGCAGGGCCGGCATCGGTTCTCCCGCTACGCGCTGATCTTCGAGCTCGACCAGGCCGGGCCCGAGCGCTGCATCTTGCGTGCTCAGACGTGGGCTGAGTTCCCCGGTCTCACCGGTCGCGTCTACCGCGCCCTCGTCATCGGCAGCGGGGGTCATCGAGTGGTCGTCAAACGCCTCCTGCGCGACATCGCCAGTCGGGCATGATCCTCGGCGGCAACTGGGGCGCCAGCGCTGAGGAGCGCTCCACGCAGCTGGCGTGCGATCGCCTCCTTCCGGCGGCGTCGCTGCGAATGCACCGCGCCGTATCCGTTCACGCGCCGATCTCGCTCGTGTTCCTCTGGCTGTGCCAGCTCAAGCTCGCTCCCTACAGCTACGACCTACTCGACAACTTCGGACGCAAGAGCCCGCAGCAGCTCGCCTACGGCCTCGATCGGCTCGAGGCCGGGCAGCGGTTCATGACGATCTTCTCCTTGGTGTCGTTTCGTCGCGACGCTCACATCACGCTTCGCAGCCGGCGCGTGGCCGTGACATACGCCGCGGCCGCTCAAGGCAGCGCCACGCGCCTGCTCGTCCGTGTCATCTTCGATCCGCCTGGAGCTCGCGTCGGGGCTGCGCTGCTCGGCAACGTCCTGGCGCTCGGCGATCTCGTGATGATGCGAAAGCAGCTACTCACGCTGAAGGCGCTGGCCGAGCGGGACGCCTGTCGGCACTGAAGCGATACCGGCCCGCTTCAGCTGCTCTCCACGATCAAGAGCGTGTTGCCGTCCCCGTCGCGGAAGAAGAACATCGGTGGAACGGGGTCGCCCATGCGCATGACCTGCTCGTCCACGTCGACACCCCGCTCGCGCAGACGCGCGTGGTCGGCCTCGGCGTCGCTCGTGCTGAACGCGATGCGCGTGTCGACGCCAACCTCGCCTCCCTCCCGCGGCGGTATCAGGGCGAGTGTCGTGGAGGCCCCTGCGGGCGCCACTTCCACCCACCGTTCGCCGCGGCCGAAGGGTGTGTCGCTGCGCTTCTCCAGACCGAGCTTCTCCGTGTAGAACTCGATCGCTCGATCCTGGTCGCTGACGGGGACGATGACCGTCCCCACGTCTGTGATGCTGGTTCTGCTCGCCGTATCGGCCATCTCGATTCCTCCTGAGGTTGGTTTCGTCGGTTGAGACAGTCCTTCACGATCGAGCTCATCGCTCGATCGCCAACGATTCTCGCGCGAATGCGCCCGGGCGGGAGGCACCCGCGCGCCCCGCTACAATGCTTGCCGGCAAGCAATTAATAAAAGGAGACGCCGTCAGGTGGCACAGAGATCGAGCACGAGTATCGTCGCGGACGCTCCTGAGCTCGGAACGTTGGACTCGGACTACGACTCGACTGCGCGCCTGCGCGCCGCGATCGGCCGGCTCTCGCGGCGACTGCGGCCCACGGTCGCCGGCTCGGGGCTGACCCCCTCGCAGATCTCGGTGCTGTTCACGATCGTTCGCCGAGGCCCGCTGCGACTCTCGGAGGTGGCTGAGATCGAGAGCCTCAATCCGACAATGCTCTCGCGCGTCACCGCGCAGCTGTGTGACTCCGGGCTGATCCGCCGATCAGCCGACCCCGGCGACAGGCGCGCGGCGTTCGTCCAATCCACCGCGGCCGGCCGGCGCATGCGCGAGCGCATTCACCGCGAGCGCACGCAGGCGCTGAGCGCGCACGTGGAGGCACTGGAGGAGGATCAGCGGCGGCTGCTCTGGCAGGCCCTGCCGGTCCTCGAGGAGCTGGCCGAGCGACTCCCGGGGGGGCGACCATGACGCGCCTGATGGGTGTCGGGCGCGTCACCTTTGCTGCACTCGCCATCCCCAACTACCGCCGCTACATATCCGGGCAGTCGGTCTCGCTGATCGGCACGTGGATGCAGATGGCAGCCCAGTCGTGGCTGGTCCTGACCTTGACCCACTCGGCCACCACGCTCGGGGTGATAGTCGCTTTGCAGACGGTCCCCGTGCTGCTGCTCGGACCCTATGGCGGCGTGATTGCCGACCGCGTCGACAAGCGCAGGCTGATGGTGATCCTGCAGGGCGCCATGGGAGTGCAGGCGCTCGTCCTCGGTCTGCTCACGGTGACCGGCGCGGTCAAGCTGTGGGAGATCGGCGTCTTGGCGCTGCTGCTCGGTCTCAACAACGCGTTTGAGAATCCAGCGCGCCAGTCCTTCATGCTGGAGATGGTCGGCCCTGAGAACCTGCGCAACGCTGTCAGCCTCAACTCGGTGCTGGTCAACGTCGCGCGCGTCATCGGTCCGGCCGTGGCGGGCGTCCTGATCGCCACGGTGGGTGAGGGCGTTTGCTTCCTGGTGAACGCCGCCAGCTTCGTGGCGGTCGTTGCCTCGCTGACGACGCTCGACCGCAGCGCCATCCATCCCAGCCCGCCGAGCGGCCGCGAGCCCGGGCAGCTGCGCGAAGGTCTCACCTACATCAGGCGTACGCCCGAGCTGGCCGTGCCGCTGGTGATGATGGCCCTGGCGGGCTGTTTGGCCTACGAGTTTCAGGTGACGCTGCCGGTGATGGCCAGCCAGGGCCTGCACGCCGGGGCCACGGGCTTTGGTTTCATGACTTCCGCCATGGGTGTGGGGGCGGTCATTGGCGGCCTCGTGGTCGCCACCAAGGGCAAGACAGGACTGCCCCCGCTGATCGCCGCCGCGAGCGCCTTCGCCGTGGTGCTGCTCCTGGCCAGCCTCGCTCCCAGCCTCCCGCTCGAGCTCTTCGCCCTGGCGCTCGCCGGTGGTGCGAGCATCTCGTTCATGTCCACAGGCAACTCCACGCTGCAGCTCACCGCCGCGCCGAGCATGCGCGGTCGCGTTATGTCGCTGTGGTTCGTCGCCTTCCAGGGCTCCACTCCAATCGGCGGTCCGATAATCGGCTGGGTGATGGCCGCGTTCGGCGCGCGCGCGGGCCTGGGCGTGGGGGGAGTGACCTGCCTGCTTGTCGCCCTGCTGGGAATCGCGGCCCTGCGCCGCCTCACCACAGGCTCGTTGCGGGCGCACTACGCCACGAGCGCCCCCTAGATGGGCGACACCAAGGACCCGGCCACGGTCCGCCTGCGTTGGGCCCTCGGCGCTCACGACCTCGAGGGGGCGATAGCGCTGCGCGAGCAGGTCTTCTGCCGTGAGCAGGGTGTCCCTCGCGATGAGGAGCTCGACGGTCGCGACGGCGAGGCGCTGCACCTCGTCGCGCTCGAGCCCGGGAGCGATCGTGTGATCGCCACGCTGCGGCTGCTGCGGGACGGAACGCGTGCCAAAGTCGGGCGCGTGGCGGTGCAGCGCGACTGGCGTCGGCTCGGGATCGCTGCCCGGATGCTTCAACTCGCGCTAACGAGGGCGCGTGAGCTCGGCGCGACCGAGGCACGACTGGCCGCACAAATCGAAGCCAAGGGCCTCTATGAGCATGCTGGCTTCGTCGTCCAATCGGATCGGTTCATGGAAGCGGGAATTCCCCATGTGTGGATGGGGTTGCAACTCGCCGACGAGCGCCCCTTCTCGGGTTAACCCCCCAAACGGCGTTTGTGTCGCGCTCGGCCAGTATGATCCTGCGCGATCAACCCGCCGGTTCGTAAAAAGCGTTCTGGCGACTGAGCCACCAGGGTGTGGCAAGGGGATCGACCCAGATGAGTCAAGCAGCTCCGGCGACCCGTGCCGTCACAGCCGGGAGCTCGCATCCCGATGGTGCCTACTGGCGCGAGACGCTCGTTCCGTATGCGCGCCCGCACCTGGGACGCAGCCTGCTCGACCTGGCAACCTCGGTCGTGCCCTACCTCGGCCTCTCCTACCTGATGTACCTCTCGCTCGGCGTCTCCTACTGGTTGACGTTGGCGATCGCGATCCCCGCCTCGGGCTTCCTCGTGCGCACGTTCATCCTCTTCCACGACTGCTCCCACGGCTCGTTCCTTCCATCCAAGCGGGCCAACATGTGGCTTGGCACGGTGCTCGGACTGCTCGTCTACTCCCCCTTTCTGCGCTGGCGCCACGACCATGCGATCCACCACGCGAGCTCGGGCGATCTAGATCGCCGCGGTGGCGGCGACGTGCGCACCCTGACTGTCTCAGAGTACGCGGCGCTCCCCTGGCGTGGGCGCCTCGGCTATCGCCTGTTCCGCAACCCCCTGATCATGTTCGGCGTCGGCCCGATCGTCGCGCTGCTCGTGGGCCCGCGACTGGTGGCACGCACGGCGCGTCCACGGATGCGCCGCAGCGTGATGGGCACGAACGCCGCACTGGTGGTGCTCGTCGCATTGCTCTGCTGGGCGATGGGCTGGGAGAGCTACCTGCTCGTGCAGGCGCCCACTGTGCTGCTGGCCGGCTCGGCGGGGATCTGGCTGTTCTACGTGCAGCACCAGTTCGAGGACGCCTACTGGGAGAGCGCCGAGGGCTGGAGCTACGCCGACGCCGCGCTGCGCGGCAGCTCCTACTTGAAGTTGCCCAAGGTGCTCCAGTTCTTCTCCGGCAACATCGGCCTGCACCACGTTCACCATCTCAGCGCCCGCATCCCCAACTACAACCTGCAGCGCGCTCACGACGAGAACGCGATCTTCCACGAGGTGCCCACGCTGTCGCTGTGGGATGGCGTGCGCGCCGTACGATTCAAGCTGTGGGACGAGGATCACGGGCGGCTCGTCACATTCGCCGAGGCGCGTAATGCAGTACGGGTGGGCGCCCTGTGATTTCTGTGAATCGCGTTAATTGGCAGGAAAGCACCGGCTTGCGCGCTACCATAAAAGTATGATTACCCAGGCAGATCGCGCGGCAGAGCGGCGACGTGTGAAGCTCGAGGACGTGGAGCGTCAGCTCAAGGAAGGCTCGCTCAAGATCCGCAAGATGACCGCCGAGGAGCGCAAGCGCTATCCGCCCGTGCCGGCCAAGGCGCGTCGCAATGGACGATGACGCGATACGCGTCCTCGTAAAGCGCCTCGCCCGACCTCATGCCTCCGGTGGCAACGTGGTCGAGCGTGCCTCGATTTTGGCCGAGGGCGACGATTTCCCCTCGATCATGAGCTGGATCGCAGATCACAAGGGCGTACCCGAGGCGGCCGCGACGGCGGCCCCCAAGGGTCTGCACGGCACGCGCGTGGATGGCGGCGGCGCACCGACGCGCGCCCCACTGCGCTACGTCTTGCCCGCCGGCGCGCTGGCCTGACCCTCGTCGAGCTCGCGCCTGCGTCGCAGCGGCGCCACGAACCACATCAGCCCAAACGGCAGCGTTGCCACCGCAGCGGTCACTACGCCCGCCGTGGCGCCGAACAGCTTGGTGGCCACTAGCAGCAGGCAGCCGCACATCGCCAGCGCGAGGAAGGTAAGCCCCGCGATCACGATCCGGTTGGCCGTAAACACGAGCTGGCGCTTGTCGTCATGGCGGAACAAGAAGCGGTGTTGAGCCGATGGCGCGATCACGCAGATCGCGGCCAGCGCGGCGAGGACGAGCGTGACGAAGTAGACCGCGCGCTCGAACGAGCCCACATGGGCGAACCCCGTGTTGAAGGGCACCACCAGCAGGAACGCGAACAGAACCTGCACTCCCGTCACGATCACCCGCAGCTCGCCCGTGAGCTCCTCCATGTTGCGATCGAGTCGCTCTAGCGGAGTCTCCTCACGCCCGTCACCGCTCAGGTTCTCACTCCTATCTGCCATCTCAAGGCCTCACGCAACGAGGGCCCTCGCTCTCGCTGGAAGTCATTGGCTCTCAGTACCCGCGGCGGGGAGCGCGAAAACGGGCGGGCCGGGTGTCGCGATTCGGGTCGGATATAACGGGCCCATGCCTGAGATACCGCAAGCGGTGCAAGAGCTTGTCTGCGTGGTCGAGATCCCCAAGGGCGGGCGCAACAAGTACGAGTACGACCCCGAGCTGGGCGGCATCAAGTTCGACCGGCTGCTCAGCAGCGCCGCCACATACCCGGCCGACTACGGCTATCTGCGCGGCACGCTCGGACAGGACGGGGACCCGCTCGATGCGCTCGTCTGCCTGTATGAGCCCACCTTCCCCGGCTGCTTGATTCCGGTGAAGCCGCTGGGGATGTTCAAGATGCGCGACGAGAAGGGCATTGACGACAAGATCATCTGCGTTCCTCTCCACGACCCCTACTGGAATGGCTATGAGGAGCTCGACGAGCTGCCTCTCCTACTACGTCAGGAGATCGAGCAGTTCTTCTCGATCTACAAGGACCTCGAGGGCCACGTCGTGAGCGTCGAGGGCTGGTGTCCACGGGCCGAAGCCGTACGCGAGATCGAGCAGTCACGGGAGCGTTTGCGGGACGGGTGAGTCGAGCGGGGCAGCTCGGCAGGCACGGTATGCTGCGGGCACGTGAGTTCGTGGCGGACCGGCTAGAAGCTGGCAGGGACGACGGGGAAACACGGGCCCGGCGGGAGAGCTTTTCCTAGCGTCTCCTTCCTGCTCATCGTCGGGTCCGTAACGAGGAGGGGGACTGGAAGGGGACTCCCCTTGTCTCATCAAGGCTCCAGCTCCGGCACGGTTGCCGCGGCGATCTCGAGCGCGGTGGTCAAACTGTTGCGCGAGTACACCGGGCGCGGACCCACCAAAGCCCGCACCTACATCAACGACGACCTGATCACCACGGTCTTGCGGGACACTTTCACGATGGGCGAGCACAGGCTGTTGCGTGACGGTGAAACCGACCTCGTGCTGAGAACGCGCAAGGCCTACCAGAACACGATGGCCGCGCCGCTCGTGGCCGCCGTGGAAGAGCACTCCGGACGCAAGGTGCTCGCCTTCCTCAGCGACAACCACATCGACCCCGACATCGCCGTCGAGTCCTTCGTGCTTGCGCCGCAGCCCGACGGGATCGCGGCGAGCAGTGAGTAGCAGCGAGGCGCCCATGGGTTTTCCGCAACAGCTCGAGGTTCAGGAGGTGGTACGCGACGGCGCGTACTGGCTCGCGTTGAGCGGGGAGCTCGACCTCGCCTCGGCATCACTTCTCCAAGAGACTGTGAACGACCTTGCCGGTGAGGCAATATCGGCGGTCGTCCTCGATCTCAGCGGGCTCACCTTCATGGACTCGACCGGGGTGCGCGCGACGCTCGCTGCGCGCGAGCTCTGCGAGCGGCGTGGCTACCGCTTCTCCCTGATATCCGGCCCGGCGCAGGTGCAGCGGCTGTTCGAGCTGACAGGGCTCCTCGACGTCCTCCCGTTCGCCCCGGACGGCGACACGGACGGCGCGGCCAGCTCCTGAACGCTTGATCTCGTGCCCGTCCGGGTAGCGCTGATCCCAGTGGGCACGGCCATCCTCGACATAGACGGGACGCTGGTCGACACTAACTACCAGCATGCGCTCGCATGGTTTCGAGCGTTCCGCGGCTTCGGGATCGTGCTCCCTGTCTGGCAGATCCACCGCCACATAGGGATGGGCGGCGATCAGCTCGTCGAGGCCCTGACCGACGCCGATACAGAGCACGAGCATGGCGAGGCCATTCGTGTCGCCGAGAAGTCGCTGTACATGCGGATGATCGACGAAGTCCAGCCGATGGAGGGCTCACGCGAGCTGATCGAGGATCTCCGTGCGCTGGGTCACAGTGTGGTTCTCGCCTCCTCAGCCGAGCCCGACGAGGTCGATCACTACCTCGACCTGCTCGATGCGCGCGAGCTTGCCGATGCGTGGACCAGCGCCGGGGATGTCGAGGCGACCAAGCCCGAGCCCGACCTCGTGCACTCCGCGCTCTAACGCGCAGAAGCGGACCCGCGCGAGGCGGTGATGATCGGAGACACGTCATGGGACGTGCATGCCGCGGCGCGCGCTGAGGTGCAGACGCTCGCCGTGCTGACCGGAGGCTTCTCGCGCGAAGAGCTGATCGAGGCGGGCGCCGCAGAGGTGTACGAGTCGGTGGCGGAACTGCGCGAGAAGCTCTCCCAGACGCCGCTCGGAGCCTAGGGTTGAAGCACTCGCTGAGGGTGCGTGTAGACGTTCATTCGGCCGCGGCGCGCGAACCCGCAGAGCGTTATCTCGCGAGCGTTCGCCAGCTCGACCGCCAGCGAGGTTGGCGCGCCCACTCCCACGAGGATCGGCGCTCCCGCCACCGCCGCCTTCTGCACGAGCTCGAACGACAGGCGCCCGCTCACGCACAGTAGTCGCGGATGCAGCGGGAGCTCGCCTGCGATCAGCGCCCAGCCGATGACCTTGTCCATCGCGTTGTGGCGTCCCACGTCCTCACGCACGCACAGCAGCTCCCCGCCCGGGCCGAACAGGCCCGTGGCATGCAGGCCGCCCGTCCTGGCGAAGCCAGGCTGCACTAGCTGCTCCGGCAGGCTCGCGAGAAGGGCGCGACTCAGCTGTGGTCCTGAGCCCAGCGGCTTGGAGTGGACCGCGACCTCCTCGAGCGCGCCCTTGCCGCATACGCCGCAGGACGAGGTGGTGTAGAAGCGCCGGGCGCTCGGCTCACGCGCGAGCGGCCCCGCCACTTCGATCGTGTTGGCCGCGAAGTCGTCTGTGAGCCCAACGGCAGGAGCCTCCACGATCAGGCCCTCGCCGTAGAGGAAGCCGAGGGCGAGCTCCTCGTCGTGGCCGGGGGTGCGCATCGTCACCGCCATCGCGCTGCCGTCGACCCGTATCTCCAGTGGTTCCTCGACCGCGACCACATCACTCTCGCCGTCGCGCATGATCCGACGTAGCGCCTCCGGGGGCCCGGTCATTCTCCAGCTGCTCGGAGGCGTTCGCGTTGGGGCACCACGGTGTACTTGGGGTCTTTGGCCGACTGCTTGCCCGCCTCGAAGATCCCAAAGCGCGCGCAGGCGGAGGCGGCGAGCAGCGACACACCCGCAAGGGCAGCTGCACCGCGACTGCGACGCCCCCGCACGAGGGCAGCCGCCACGCCCAGGACCGTCAGTGCCTCTGCGGCCCGCATCAGCTTTCCGGCCTTCCCCTGGTGGTAGTTCTCCGCCACGATCCCGATACGTCGCTCGAGCAGCTTCACGGCCCCTATCTCAGCGCTCGCTCCGATCACCGCGAGGCGGACCGCCGGCGCGTTCTGGGCGAGCGGGGAGCTGAGCAGGCCGAGGCCGGCAGCGGCGCTGGCGGCCGAGCCCACGAACACGAAGGGCATCTCGCGATGGGCCTCGTGCCAGGCGGGCGTAGCTGTGTTGGCGATCAGCACGCTCGTGTAGGAGCCACGGCCGGGCCGAGTAGCGCCGCCCCGGCGGTGCCCGCGCGGCCGAGCGGGCGCAGGCCCCCGACCAGCTCGTCGGCAGCCGCCGCCAAGGCCGCGGGCGCGTAGGCGGAGAGGATCCACACGCCCACGCTCATCGGTGAGGTTGGCTTGAAGACCCTGAGCATGTTCAAGAAGCGCGCCGGGCGCCCCAGGTCGTGCACGAGCGCCACGAGCGAGAGCGAGATCGCGCCGGCCGCGCCCAGCTTCAGCGGACGTGCGAGCGCTGGACGCCCACTGACCTCGGCTGCAGCGGCGAGCGTCGACGAGGCACCGGCGAGACCCCCGAGAAACAGGTAGCCGGCGATGTCCAGGGCGGCCCAGGTGGGCTCCTTGACGATCGGTCGTCCGTAGTAGCTGGAGAACTCCGCCTCGGGCACCATCGAGCCCCTCGCTCCGCGGCGTCCTCTCCTGCCGCGTCGGCGCTCCTCGCCGGACTGATGGTTGACGTCGGTCGTCGCTTCGCGACCCGGCCTGACCCCCTTCAGACCGTCGACCGTGACGTCTGAGCTGCTCATCGCCTACCCACGAGGCTCGCGCCGACCGCCGCGGCAAGGCACCCCGCGGCCACGGCGGCATGACGCCACATGCGGGGCAGATCGCGCGTTCTCGCCACCGGATCGGGCGGTAGTCCGTAGACCTCCGGCTCGTCCAGCAACAGGAAGAAGGCGCCGTCGCCCCCGACCCCGTCGGAGGGGTCGTGGCCATACAGGCGCGCGTCCAAGACGCCCGCCTGCTGGAGCTGATCGACACGCCCGCCGGCCCGCTCGCGCAGCTCCTCGAGCTCGCCGAACTGGATCGAGTTGGTTGGGCAGGCCTTGGCGCAGGCCGGTTCCATGCCCTCGCCCAGGCGGTCATAGCAGAGCGTGCACTTGAACACCCGCCCGTCGTCCTCGCGTTTGGCGATCACTCCGTAGGGACACGCGGGCACGCAGTAGCCGCAGCCGTTGCACACGTCCTCCTGCACGACCACCGTTCCGAACTCCGTGCGGAACAGCGCCCCCGTCGGACACACGTCGAGACAGGCCGCATCCGTGCAGTGCTTGCACACATCCGAGGACATCAGCCAGCGGAAGTCACCGTCGAGGCTTCCCTCGCCGGCGGCCTGGGGAGGATCGGCGGACGCCGGCAGCGAGGGGCGCATCGGCACTGTGGGCGCCGCTGGGGGGCCGATGCCGAGGTCCACAACTGTCGCGAAACCTCGCTGCATGTTCGCCTGGGACTGTCCGACGGGCTTGCGCTGCTCGATGAAGGCAACGTGGCGCCAGGTGTCGGCGCTGAGCCCCTGCGTGTTGTCGAACGACATCCCGGTGAAGTTCAAGCCATCCTCGGGTACTTCGTTCCACTCCTTGCAGGCCACCTCGCAGGCCTTGCAGCCGATGCAGATCGAGGTGTCGGTGAAGAAGCCCATCCGTGGCGGGTGGTCCTCATAGCCTGTGTCCGACGCGGGATCCCCTTGCCCACGCACGGAGCTCAAGAGGCTGGGCTGCTCACGGCTCAAGGCTTCGTCCCCGTGCCAGCAGCCACGCCCGCGCGACGTTGGTACTCCTCGACGAGGCGCTGGCGGCCCGGCCCCTGCGGTCGCCGGCCGGGCTGGATGTCTGCGGTGAAGGCCTTGTCCTCCTGGATGTGCGCGTTGGGGTCGAGGGACATCGGCGAGAGCTCGTTGGCCGAGTCGCCCTTCGAGTAGCCGTTGGGTCCCCAGTGGAAGGGCATGCCGATCTGGTGGACCGTGCGCGGCGGGTCGGTTCCAATCGTGAGCGGGCTCATGCGGTCGGTGACTAGCACGCGGGCCTCGATCACCCCTCTGGCGGTCGCGATCGTCGCCCAGCCGCCGTGCTCCAGCTTGCGCTCAGCTGCCAGCTCGGGCGAGACCTCACAGAAGAACTCAGGCTGCAGCTCCGCCAGGTAGGGAGTCCAGCGGGTCATGCCGCCGGCAGTGAAGTGCTCGGTAAGGCGGTAGGTGGTCACCACGAAGGGGAACACGTCCGCGCCGGGCTCGTCGCCGCTCGGGTGGTAGCGGTTGTTGGGGTGGGGGTAGGTCTTGCGCGCGGGATTGGCGCGCTGGGCGTAGAGCGAGTTCTCGAAGGGCGAGTCCTGCGGCTCGTAGTGGGTCGGCATCGGTCCGTCGGCCAGACCCGCCGGCGCATACAGCCAGCCGCGCCCGTCGCCCTGCATGATGAAAGGGTCGGTCCCTGTGATCGCATCGGGACCTTTGGCGTCTTTCTCCGGCATGTAGCTCGGTGGCTTCTCGGCCTGGAAGTCGGGCGTGTCGTGACCTGTCCACCTATCCTGCTCGGCGTCCCACCAGACGAGTGCCTTGCGCGGGCTCCACGGCTTCCCATCCGGGTCTGCCGAGGCGCGGTTGTAGAGCACGCGACGGTTGGCCGGCCACGCCCAGCCCCACTCGCTGCCAGTCCAGTTCTGCTGCTCGCGGGGTGTGCGCCGCGCCGACTGGTTGAGACCGTCGGCGAACACGCCGCAGTAGATCCAGCAGCCGCACGAGGTCGAGCCGTCGTCCTTCAGCGCTTCATAGCTCGACAGCGCCCCCTCGGGGCCGCTGCCGTTGATCTCGCGCAGCACCGCCTCGGCGCTCGGCTCCGACAGCGCTCCCGATGTGGGGTAGTCCCACACGAGGTCGAGTATCGGACGGTCCATCTCATCCCCGGAGCCCGCGAGCTTCTCGCGGATCAGGCGGCCGAGGTGGAACGTGAACCACAGGTCCGAGCGGGCGTCGCCTTCGGGCTCCTGGGCCTTGTGGTGCCACTGCAGCAGCCGTTGGGTGTTGGTGAACGTGCCGTCCTTCTCGATGTGGGCGGCGGCGGGGAAGAAGAACACCTCCGTGGCGATGTCCTCAGTGCGCATCTCGCCCGTCTCGATCTCCGGGCCGTCCTTCCACCAGGTCGCGCTCTCGATCAGCGAGAAGTCGCGCACGACCAGCCAGTCGAGGTGAGACATGGCGGTGCGCTGCATGCGGTTGTTGGCCGAGCCCACGGCCGGGTTCTGGCCCATCAGGAAGTAGCCCTTGCACTTGCCCGCCAGCTGGGCCATGACGGTGTCGTAGGTGCCGTGTGCGCCTGTCAGGCGCGGCAGGTAGTCGAAGCAGTATTCGTTCTCAGCCGTGGCCGCCTCGCCCCAGTAGGCCTTGAGCAGGCTCACCATATAGGAGCTCATGTTGCCCCAGAAGCCCTTCTCGGCCGAGTCCGCCTCGACGTAGCCCTGCAGGCCTTCGTACTCGTGGGCATGGGGCATCGGCAGGTAGCCGGGAAGCAGGTCGTAGAGCGTCGGGATGTCGCTCGAGCCCTGGATGCTGGCGTGGCCGCGCATCGCCATGATGCCGCCGCCGGGGCGTCCGATGTTGCCGAGCAGCAGCTGCAGGATCGAGGCCGCGCGGATGTACTGCGAGCCGACCGTGTGCTGCGTCCAGCCGACCGCATAGACGAACGCGGTGGTGTGGTCGCGGTCCGAGCTCGCGCAGATCTTCTCGCATACCTGCAGGAACACCTCCTCGGGCACGCCGCACGTCTGAGCGACGATCGCCGGGCTGTAGCGGGAGTAGTGGCGCTTGAGGATCTGGAACACGCAGCGTGGGTGCTTAAGGGACTCGTCCCGCGAGGGCTCGCCCTGCACGCTCTGTCCACCCGAGCCCGCTGTCTCGCCGTGCGCGGACTCGCGCATGGCGTGCCCGGAGTCGTGGACTTCGCTGTAGCGATCGCGGTTGCCCGACGCCGCTGCCACGGGGGCGCCCTCGTACTGCCAGCTCTCGTAGTCGTAGTGCCCGTCGACGGGATCGAAGCCGGAGAAGAGGCCGTCGAGATCCTCTGTGTCCTGGAAGTCCTCCTCGATGATCGTCGAGGCGTTGGTGTAGTTGACGACGTAGTCGCGAAACCAGCGGTCGTGCTCGAGCACGTAGTTGATGATCCCGCCGAGGAAGGCGATGTCTGTACCCGTGCGCAGCGGCACGAAGATGTCCGCCAGGGCGCTCGTGCGGCTGAAGTGCGGGTCGACGTGGATCACCGTGGCGCCGCGCGCCTTGGCCTCCATCACCCACTGGAAGGCAACGGGGTGGGCCTCGGCCACGTTCGAGCCCTCGATCACGATGCAGTCGGAGTTCTGCAAATCGCCCGGGAATGTCGTTGCACCGCCCCGGCCGAACGACGTCCCGAGCCCCACCACGGTCGAGCTGTGGCAGACACGCGCCTGGTTCTCCACCTGGATGACCCCCAGCGAGGTCCACAGCTTCTTGATCAGGTAGTTCTCCTCGTTGTCCAGCGTTGCCCCGCCGAGGCTTGCGATGCCGAGGCTGCGGCGCACGCGCTTGCCCTCGCTCTCCCATTCCCACGTCTCACGGCGGGCCGCGATGACTTTCTCGGCGACCATCTCCATCGCCGTATCGAGATCGAGCGGCTCCCAGTCGCTGCTATGGGGCCTGCGATAGAGCACCTGGTGCTCGCGCGCGTCGCCCGTCGTCAACTGCAGCGTGGCCGAGCCCTTGGGGCAGAGGCGCCCCCGGCTGACCGGGGAGTCGGGATCCCCCTCGATCTGCACCACCTTCCCGTCCTTGACGTACACGTTCTGGGCGCAGCCCACGGCACAGTAGGGACAGATCGACTTGACCACCTCATCCGCTTCGGCGGCGCGGTTGGGGAGGCTCGCCGTGCGCCGGGACTTCACCGCGGCGCCGCGAGCGAGAGGGTCCTGCCCTCTCAGCTGTCGCAGTAGCGGCCAGTCACTGGCGGGATTTCGCATGCTCAAAACTCACCCTACCCGCTGGGCGAGGGTGTGAAAACCGCGCTCAGGCGTGGGCGATGACGAGGATCAGCCCGATCACCACGAACAGCACTCCGACGGCGATTTCCGAGCCTAGATACCAGCTGGAGCTATGACGGCGAAAGAACGGTTTGCTGAAAGACGGAGCAGTGTCCTGGCGCGCGTCATGGATCGCCTGCTGGCGCCGGGCGTAGAAACGTCGGAAGACTAGGTGCAGCGTTCCGATGAGGAGCAGGATCACGCCCCACACCAGACCGCCGTGACCTTTGCTCGTGCCAAGCAATGAGATTGTGCCCATGAGCTCCATGCGCCCTCCATTGCCCGGCCAGACGAGGGTTCAACCCCCGATGAACGACATCTCCACCTTCGGCTCTGCGACGGGCTCGCCCTCCTCCAGCCGCAGGGCCGAGTAGCGATCGGAGCGCGCCCCCCAAACGTCGTGCAGTCGTGCTGCGAGCGCGCCGTCGTCGGCCCCGGAGCGCAGCAGGCCGCGCAGATCATGACCCTGCCGTGCGAACAGGCACGTGAACAGGCGTCCGTCGGCCGACAGACGAGCGCGCGAGCAGTCGCCGCAGAAGGGCGAGCTGACCGAGTGGATCAAGCCGATCTCCCCGGCCCCGTCGAGATAGCGATAACGCGTGGCCACCTCGCCCACGTGGGCGCCCGCCAGCGGCTCGAGTGGCCAGCGGTTGGCGATCGTCTCGAGAATCTCGGTAGCTGCAACCACCTCGTCCCGGCGCCAGCCGTTCGTGGATCCCACATCCATGTACTCGATGAAGCGCAGGATCTGTCCGCGGTCGCGGAAGTGCTCGGCCATCGCCAGGACCTGGCCGTCGTTGAAGCCTCGTCGCACGACCATGTTCACCTTGACGGGGCCGAGTCCCACTGCCTGCGCCGCGTCGATTCCCTCGAGGATCCGCGCGGGTGAGACGGGTGCGTCGCTCATCGAGCGCAGGATGCCCTCGTCGAGCGCGTCGAGGCTCACCGTGACACGGTCCAGGCCGGCCGCGGCGAGGTCTCGTGCGCGCCGGGATAGGAGCAGGCCGTTGGTGGTCAGTGCCAGGTCCTCGATGCCGTCGATCGCGGCCAGCATCTCGACCAGTCGCTCCAGGCCACGGCGCAGCAGCGGCTCGCCGCCGGTCAGCCGCAGCTTGCTCACGCCCTGGGCGGCCGCGACCTGAGCGATGCGCGCGATCTCCTCGAAGCTCAACAGCTCGGCCCGCGGAAGGAACTCGTGTCCTACACCGAAGACCTCACGGGGCATGCAGTAGGGGCAGCGCAGGTTGCAGCGGTCCGTGACCGATATACGCAGGTCGCGCAGGGGACGATCGAGACGGTCGCGCGGCTTCATCTCGAGGATCTACCCGGCCGGGGATGGCGGCTAAGCTCACGGTCGTGACACGGGACGAGTGGATCGCCGCCTTCGCCCGCGAGGCTGGGGTCTCGGGACCTTCGGTGGATGAGATCAGAGAGCTGCTGGAGCTGGCGGGAACCGCCGCGCACGCCTCCGAACGGACCGCAGCGCCGCTCGCCTGCTGGATCGCGGGGCGCTCCGAGCTGCCCCTCACGGAGCTGCGAGCTGCCGCCGAGCGCATCGCGCCCGTCGAAAACGACCATTCCAGCGGTTCTTAGGCTCAATCTGATCACGCGAGCCAGCTCTCGGCGAGGCGCAGCTCGTCGGGGTCGTTGACGTTGAAGCACAGGCGCTCGGGATCTCCGAAGGGCTCGAGCTCTGCCGTCCCCAGGATGCGGGGGTCGAGGGCGCGCAGCGCCGCGGTCAGCGAGCTGCCCTCGGTGAGCGCACGCTCGAGTATGGGACGGTGCTCCGGCTGGCAGCGCGCCAGCAATGGCTGTGGACGCCCACCGGCCTGCGCCATCGCGGGACCGTCGATCTCCGCCAGCCACTTGAGCAGCGGGCCGTTGAGGAACGGCATGTCGCAGGCGCTCAGCACCACCGCCCGCGGCGGTCGCTGCGCGGCCGAGTGCTGGAGCGCGGCGAGCACTCCGCAAAGGGGGTGCAGCGGGTGCTCGGGCTCGAAGATCACCTGCTCCTCGAGTGGGGGGAGAGGCGTGTCGCGCTTGGCCACCACCACCGCTTCCAGGCCGGCCGCCCGAGCGGCGGCGAGCGCGTAGGAGATCAGCGGCCGTCCGGCGAGGACGACGGAGGCCTTGGTGGCGCCCATACGCCGCGCGCGGCCACCGGCGAGCACGGCCACGATCGCTGTGTGGCTCATCGGCTGAGTGTCGCACTACAGTCCGAGGCGATGGCCGCGAGCCCACCAATCGCCCGCAGCGAGCACGCCGGGATGCTCGAGCTCGACGACGCCCGTGCCCTGGTCCTCGCTGCCGCCGGGCTGCTCGCCGACGAGCCCGTCGAGCTGCATGCGGCGCTTGGGCGAGTGCTGGCCGAGGACGCGATCGCTTCCCAGCCCGTGCCGGCGTTCGACGGATCGGCGATGGACGGCTTCGCCGTACGTGCCGCCGACGTCGCCGATGCGCGACCAGAGAGCCCGGCGGTGCTCCAGTTGATCGGCGAGTCGCGGGCCGGTGCGCCGGCACAGGAGCGCCTCGAAGTGGGTCAGGCGATCGCGATCTCCACCGGCGCAATGCTCCCGCAGGGCGGCGATGCCGTCGTCCGGATCGAGGACACCCGCGTCGGCGAGGGCCGCGTGGAGGTCCTCGTTGCGGCGCCGCCCGGGCGCGATGTCAGGCTCGCCGGCGAGGACATCGCCGCGGGAGCCACCGTTTTGAAGCGCGGCACCGCGCTCGGGCCGGCAGAGCTCGGCGTGCTCGCCTCGCTCGGCCGGGACCCCGTGCTGTGCGCCCGCCGTCCGCGCCTGGCGCTGCTCTGCACAGGCGATGAGCTGATCCGCGGCGGGGAGAAGTCCCGCCCGGGCGCCGTGCGCGACTCGAACTCGCTGTCGATCGCAGCGCTCGCGCGGCGATCCGGGGCGGAGGTCGCGAACGTGGCAGCGGTCAGTGACGATGCCGAGCAGACCACCGCGGCGATCGCCACGGCAGTCTCGGGCGCCGACGTCGCGGTCATCTGCGGAGGCGTCTCGGTGGGGGCCCACGACCACGTGCGCCGAGGCCTCTCGGCTCTGGGCGCGAGCGAGGTGTTCTGGGGGCTCGCGCTGAAGCCCGGGCATCCCACATGGTTCGGCACGCTCGACGGGACGCTTGTCTTCGGGTTGCCGGGAAACCCGGTTTCGGCGATGGTCACGTTCGTGCTGCTCGTCCAGCCGGCGCTGCGCTCGATGCTCGGCCTGGCGCCCTCTCCAGATCGCCTCTCGGCGGTGATGGAGGTCGACTACGAGAAGCCACGCGGGCGCGCGCATGCCGTGCGCGCCCGCCTCAGTGCGCAGGCCGACGGCTGGCACGCTGTGCCCACCGGCGCCCAGGGTTCGCACGTGCTCACCTCGATGCTCGCCGCCGACGCGCTCGTGCTGCTGCCCAGCGACTCGCCGGGGGCGCGGGCGGGCGAGCGCGTTCAGATCGAGCCGCTGCGGGGAGAGAGGCTCACATGAGTTCCCCTGAGGTTGGGCATATGAGGATCGAGGTGCGGCTATTTGCGATCCTGCGCGAACGCGCCGGCACGCCCAGCCTAGAGCTCGAGCTGCCCGTGGAGGCCACCGTCGCTGACGCCCTGCGCAGCCTCTCCCAGTTGGAGACGTTGCGCGGCGTTCTCGAGCGACTGCCGGTGCAGCTGGCCGTCAACCGTGATTACGCCGAGCCCGAGACGGTGCTGCAGGCCCACGACGAGCTGGCGCTGATCCCGCCCGTGAGCGGTGGCTCGGCGAGCGACGGGAGGCAGCCACGAGCGGCGCTGCACGTGCGCATCACCGAGGAGCCGCTGTCGTTGGATGACCTCGCTCGTGCTGTCGGCGACTCCCGCGCTGGAGCGATTGTGGCGTTCCAAGGCGTGACCAGGGAGGTCGAGCGCCTCGACTACGAGGCCTACGTGGAGATGGCGCGCGAGCGCATCGAGCGGATCATGCGCGAGTGCATCGCCACCCACGGACTGTGCGCGGCCGCGGTCGAGCACCGCATCGGCAGCGTCGAGCTGGGTGAGCCCAGCGTGATCGTGGCTGTGTCCGCTCCCCACCGTTCCGAAGCGTTCGACGGCGCACGCGAGGCGATCGACAGGCTGAAGGCCGAGGCGCCGATCTGGAAGCGCGAACACGAAGCCGACGGCGCGAAGCGATGGGCCCCCGGCGCGGAGCCGTCACCGTGAGCGATGAGATCCCGCAGCGTCCCACCCACATCGGCGAGGACGGACGTGCGCGCATGATCGACGTGGGCGGGAAGTCGATCACCGAGCGTGTTGCTCGCGCACGTTCGCGCCTGCGGATGTCTCCCGCCACTGCACGGGCGGTGCAGGCTGGCGACGGGCCCAAGGGCGAGGTGCTCGGTGTGGCGCGGCTCGCCGGGGTGATGGCGGCCAAGCAGACCGGGCAGCTGATCCCGCTCGCGCATCCGCTCCCCCTGAGCTTCGCCGACGTGACCGCGAGCGTGGACGTGGAGGCGGGGATCGTGGAGCTCGTGGCCGAGGTGCACACGATCGCCCGCACCGGCGTGGAGATGGAGGCGATGGTCGCGTGTGCGATGGCCGCGTTGACTGTCTACGACATGGTCAAGGGCATCGAGCGCGGCGTGGTGGTCGAGGAGGTCGTGCTGCTCGAGAAGCGCGGCGGGCGCAGCGACTACCGACTGCAGGAGGACGGGTGATGCGCGCGGCGATCATCACGATCAGCACCTCCAAGGCCGCCGGCCGAGGGGAGGATGAGAGCGGTGCGCGTCTCGCCGCGTTCGCCGAGGGCATGGGCCTGGAGATCGCCGGCCGCGAGCTCGTGAGCGACGAGCGCAGCGCGATCGAAGCCCACCTGCGCCGCTGGGTCGCGGCCGAGGACTGCGCGCTGGTGTTGACCACCGGCGGTACGGGGCTCGCGCCGAGCGACGTCACGCCCGAGGCGACGCGCGCGGTGATCGAGCGCGAGGCGCCCGGCATCGCCGAGGCGATGCGCGACGCCTCGAAGAGCCACACGCGCCACTGGATGCTCTCACGCGGCGTGGCGGGCGTGGCCGGGACGACGCTGATCGTCAACTTCCCGGGAAGCCCACGCAGCATCGAGCAGGCCGGCGGTGCGATCGCCGAGTCCTTGCCGCATGCGCTCGAGCTGCTCGCTGGGCACACGCCTGCCCATTAGGGGCTACCTTGTCGCGATGGGCAACGGGGGAACCACGCGTGACGAGCACGGGGCGACGCTCGCGGCCATCTCGCGACGCATCGTCGGACTGCTCAAGGAGCACTACGGCAAGGGCCCCACGAAGGCTCGCACCTACTACTCGGGCGATCTCGTCGTGGTGCTGCTCAGCGGAGGCTACACCCAGGCCGAGAAGACACTGATCGAGGACGGGCGCTCACGCGCGGTGATGGACCTGCGCGCCGAGCTGCAGGAGGTCATGAACGAGCGCTTCCGGCAGGTCATCGAGGAGGAGCTCCACCGGGATGTCGTGGCCTTCATGAGCGCAGGCCACCACGACCCCGACTACAACGCCGAGGTGTTCGTCCTGGCCTCAGCCGAGACAGGCGAGGCCAGCGAGGTCGCCCAGGGCGAGGAGCAGCAGTGGGGAGCCGAGGACTAGGCGGAAGCGCCGAGCCGCTGGCGGTAGACGGCTAGCGGCGGGCGCTCCTCGATCGGCACGCGCCTCGACTCCATCGCACTTGCGCCCGGCAGGGGCGGCAGCGACAGCGAGCCGACTGCGTGAGCGTCGGCGAAGTCCTCGCCGAGTAGAC
>DATARM010000032.1:0-3297 GCA_036264155.1 Solirubrobacteraceae bacterium | reverse complement strand
TGGTCATCCGCGCCGCCTTCATGGTGCGCGGCGCCGATGACTTCCAGCGGGTCCCCAACGCGGCCCTCGTCCCGCTCGATCCGGCCGCCGCCCAGGCCAACCTCGGCAGCGGCGAGGCCACGCTGCCGAGCTGAGCTACTCTGCGATCTGCGCCACCCCGTTGACGTCCTCGCCGGCGATCAACAGGAACGCGTTGCGCGCGCCCTGTCTGCGGGCTTCGCGGTAGGGCCTGTACTCCTCGCTCGCGTAGAGCTCCTCAGCCGCCTCTTTGGAGGGCCACTCGATGATCATCGCTATCTGCGGCGGCGTGCCGTCACCCTCGATCTGCTCGATCTGCGCTGTGCGCGCCAGGTAGCGACCGCCACGGGCCTCCACCATCGGCGTCACCTTGGCCACGTACTCGCGCACCCAGGCCGAATCGGTCACATCGAGATCGGCAACCGCGTAGTACTTCATCCTCGTCCTCTCCTTCGCTCGATCGTCGCTCAGCTTGCGGTCGTATCTACGTACACGTGCAACGCCTGCGCACAGGCCAGCTCCATGTGGAAAGCCAACATCGGTCCCTCATCCACCCACACGTGCACCACATCCCCATGCTTGCCCGCCACCACCGCGCCGAGGACTTCGCTGAGGGAGAGGACTTGGGCGCTCACGGCCCCCCAAGCGGTGTCCTACTCGCCCAGGAACCTCCGCAGCGAGCGGCGCGCCGCCGGCAGGCGTTTGCCCCCCTCGAGCTCGCGGATTGCGATCTCCGAGGTCATCGCGGCCAGCAGTTGTGCCGCCGCGCGGGCATCGGGCCATCCGATCGCTTTGAAGCTCGGGATGGCCGAGGCGGCAAAGCGCTCGTGGCGAGCAGACATGGAGGCGGTGAGCGCGGTGTCCGTTCGAGCCTCCAGCGACAGGGCCTTGATGGCGCGATCCGCCAGGCACACGTCCAGGTAGGCCTCCACACCAAGCACGATCCGCTCCGCCCCCGGCTTGGTGTCCTCGGTGGCTTTGGCCACCGCCTCCAGGACGCGATCGTGAAAGCGCGCATGGATCGCATCCACGAACGCCTCCCTGTTGGCGAAGTGCACATAGAAGGTCCCCTTGGCCACCCCCGCCTCCGCCACCACACGGTTCACGCTGAGACCCGCCAGACCATCGCGCTCCGCGACGGCCACCCCTGCGTCGAGCAGCAGCTCATGGGTGCGATGAGACCCGCCCACGGGTTCCTTGACGGAGGCAGCAACTTTGACGGACATCACTCTCAGTCTACATCTGACCAGTTGGTCAGCTTATGACCGACCGGTCAGTCACTGTGATAGGTTGCCACCGATGGAGTTGCTCTCGACGTCCACCGGGCCGATCGCCTACGACGAGATGGGCACCTCCGGATCGATCCCCCTGGTGCTGCTCCCAAGCGGAGCCCACAGCCGACATGACTACGACGAGCTACGCGCTCTGCTTTCGCCGCACGTGCGGACCGTAGCCCTCGACTGGCCGGCCCACGGCGACTCCCCTCCCAGCAGCTCCCCCGCCAGCGCAATGCACCTGGCCGACGTGGCCGAAGAGATCGTTGAGCAACTGGCGCCGCAGGGGGCGATCGTGCTGGGCAACTCCGTCGGTGGCTTTGCCGCTGCTCGCCTGGCGATTCGACGGCCGGAGCTCGTGCGCGGGCTCGTGATCGTCGACGGTGGCGGCTTCACCGGGCGCCTACCCCACGAGCGCGCGTTCTGCTCGCTGATGGGCAGCCCCGGCTTCCTGCGCCGCATCTACCCCCTCTTCGCCTCCCGCTACATGCGAGCGGGCACCCCCGCAGACAGGCGCGCGCTCGCAGCCAGCGTGGCGACCACCAGAGCGGACCCAGGCCTAAAAGCCGTGAGCGAGCTCTGGCGCAGCTTCACCTCACCCGAGCACGATCTGCGCCGCGACGCCCCGTCCATCACCGCTCCCACGCTGCTCGTATGGGGGCGACGCGATCCCGTCATACCCGCCTGGGTCGGGCGGCGGGCAGCCAAGCTGATCGCCCAGTCAGAGCTGGTCGTGCTCGACACCGGACACGTCCCCTACACGAGTGATCCCGAGCGCTTCTCGACCAGTCTCCTGTCCTTCGTCAATGCTGTGCTCACCAGCGCTCCCGAGGGTCGCCCATGAGCGAGGTCCATCTGTGGCGCTCGGAGCTGCTCGGCGAGAGCAACGAGCTGGCACTTTCGCAAGGCCGACTCGAGTACTACCGTTGCGGCCAGGGGCCAGTGCTGGTCTTCTGTCACGGCTGGCTTGCCAATGCCAACCTGTGGCGGAACGTCATCACCACGCTGAGCTACGAGTTCACTTGCATAGCCCTCGATCTGCCGCTCGGCTCGCACAGGATCCCGATGGCGCCCCACGCGGACCTCAGTCCGATCGGCTGCGGCGCGCTCATCACCGATGCTCTCGCTGCGCTCGAGCTCGAGCAGGTGACCCTCGTGGGGAACGACTCCGGCGGGGCCTACTCGCAGATCGCCGCCGCCAGGAGCCCCGAGCGAATCGCACGACTGGTGCTCAACTCCTGCGAGACGCCCTTCGACGAGTTCCCGCCACCGCCCTTCGCAGGCTTGCCTGTCCTGGCCGCCGATCAGAGCGTGCTCGGAAAGGCGCTCGAGGCGCTGCGCGATCCCACCTTCCGCACCGATCCAGCCGCCTACGGACTGCTGATCAAGCACCCGCTCGACCCGCACGTCTCAGACTCCTATGCGCTCCCCTGCCTATATGACAGCAAGGTGCTGCGCGACGCCGCCAAGGCTTTCACAGCCGCCTGCTCGCCCCCAGTTCACGAGGCCGGCCGGATGCTCATCGCCGACTTCCAGCGTCCGGTCCTGTTCGCCTGGGGTCCCGAGGATCGGGTATTCCCCATCGATCACGCCCGCCGCTACGCCCTCGAGCTGGCAGACGGCTGTCTCGAGCCGATCGAGGACGCCTACAGCTTCACCCCAGAGGATCAGCCGGCTGCTCTGGCGCGGGCGGTGGCGCAGTTCGCGACTACCTGAGGATCACGCAACCCGTCGAACGTCCGCGAGCGCTGCTCTGTGGCGACGCCGGCGCTCATGCCACTCCCTCTGCGAGCACCTGCACGGCTGCCTCCTTTCGAGCCGGGCTGCCGATCGCCGCCAAGGCCAGCCCGGCCGCCAAAGCTCCGGCCACTGTGATCAGCCACGCACTGTGGAAGTCGCTCGCCGTGCTCGTAGCTGTGCCGAGCACGGCCACCAGCACCGCGACCCCGAGAGCGGCCCCGATCTGGCGGCCCATCGTCAGCACCGCCGCACCAGTTGCAAAGCG
>DATARM010000160.1:0-7154 GCA_036264155.1 Solirubrobacteraceae bacterium | reverse complement strand
CCGATCTCAACAACACCGACGCCGAGGGGCGGCTGGTGCTCGCCGACTGCCTCTGCCACACGGTCGCCCAGGGGGCCGAGCAGATCGTCGATCTGGCCACCCTCACGGGCGCGGTCATCATCGCGCTCGGCTCGACATATGCGGGCCTGATGAGCAACAACGACGAGCTCGCCAAGCGGATCGAGCAGGCCGGCGAGCGCACGGGCGAGATCGTGTGGCGACTGCCGCTGCACGAGGAGTACGGCGATCTGATCAAGGGGAGCTATGGCGACCTCGACAACGCGCCCGAAGGGCGCAAGGCCGGAACGATCGTCGCTGGGACGTTCCTGTCGAACTTCGTCGGCGAGGTGCCGTGGGCGCATCTGGACATCGCCGGCTCGGCCTGGGATCTGGGCCGCGCCTACGTCGGTAAGGGCGCCTCGGGCTATGCGGTGCGCCTGCTCGTGGAGCTGGCCCGCTCCTACGCCGCTTAGCGCGAACTCGACGCGCGTAGCGTCGCCCGTCCTTCGTCTAAACGCTGACGGGCTCGCGTAGCCACTGCGCCACCGCCGCCCAGGCCTCACCCCGCGGATCGATGTGCGAGCGGTGACGACCGGCCTCGCCCTCGATCTCGATCAGCTCAACCGCGCCTCCACCAGCCTCTGAGTCTCGCGCATAGCGGCGGCTCAGCTCGATCGAGACGGTCTCGTCGAGCACCCCGTGGACGAGGAGCACGGGCAGCTCGAGCGGAACCAGGGCCAGGGGATCGCCGACCGCGTAGCGCTCGGGGACGCGCTCCGGCGAGCCCCCCATCAGTGCCTTGGCTGCGCCCCCGTGCCACAGTCGGTAGGCCCCAGCGAGGTCGGCCACGGCGGCCTGACCGATGGCTCGCTTGAAGGCGACCTTCGGCTGCGCTCCGATCGATCCCGGCGAGAGGTGCTCCCGGCTCGCTGCCCACAGCGCCAGGTGCCCACCCGCCGAGTGACCGAGGACGCTCACGCTGTCGAGGTCCAGCGGTGCATCGAGCTCGACCAGATGATCGATAGCCGCGGCGACGTCCTCGAAGGTGGCCGGCCAGCCTCCGCCCTCCCCCAGGCGCCTGTACTCGATGTTCCACACGGCCCAGCCCCGTCGCACGAGATCGCCGCAGATGCCCCGCATCACGACCTTGCCGTAGCGGCGGTGCCAGGAGCCACCGTGGACGACGACCATCACGGGGTGGGGTCCAGCCCCGAGCGGCAGGTACAGATCGGCGCGCTGAGAGCGATGCGGGCCGTAGCGATGGCTCTGCCCACGGGTAAGGAAGTCGAGGATCAGTCGCGTGCGCGCCATGGGGAGCCATCCTCCCAGACGCGAGGTGGGAGAATGCCACCGCGATGGACTTCGACCTCTCCCCAGACCACGAGCTGATCCGCCGCACGGTCCGCGAATTCGCCGAGGGCGAGGTGGCGCCCGTCGCCGGGGAGCTCGATCGCACCAAGTCCTTCCCCTACGAGATCGTGGAGAAGCTGGGGAAGCTCAACCTGATGGGCATTCCCTTTCCCGAGGAGTACGGCGGCGCCGGCGGCGACACGCTCGCCTACGCGCTGGCGGTGGAGGAACTGACACGGGTGGACTCATCGGTGGCGATCACGCTGTGCGCGCACACCTCGCTAGGCACCCAGCCGCTGTACCTGTTCGGCAACGAGGAGCAGAAGCGTGAGTGGATGCCCCGGCTGTGCTCGGGCGAGCGACTGGGGGCATTCGGCTTGACCGAGCCGGAGGCCGGCTCGGACGCTGGGAACACGCGCACCCGGGCGCGTCTCGAGGACGGCGAGTGGGTGATCGACGGAGCCAAGCAGTTCATCACCAACGCCGGCACAGAGATCTCGGGGCTGGTCTGCATCACGGCCGTGACAGGCGGGGAGGGCAGCGAGAAGAAGATCTCCAACATCATCGTCGCCAACGGGACCCCCGGCTACGAGCAGGGAGAGCCCTACCGCAAGATGGGCTGGAACGCCTCGGACACGCGGCCGCTGAGCTTCACCGACTGCCACGTGCCCGAGGAGAACCTGCTCGGCCCGCGTGGCGCAGGCTTCAAGCAGTTCCTGCACATCCTCGACATCGGACGCATTGGAGTGGCGGCGATGGGCGTGGGACTAGCCCAGGGCGCACTCGACGAGGCGCTGAAGTACGCCAAGGAGCGCCGCGCGTTCGGCAAGCCGATCTCTAAGTTCCAGGCGATCCAGGGCAAGCTCGCCGACATGTCCACCGAGATTGCAGCGGCGCGCCTGCTCGTCTACAAGGCAGCCCGTGAGAAGGACGCCAAGCGCAACTTCACGCTGACTGCCGCCCAGGCCAAGCTCAAGACCGGGCGTCTGGCCGTGCGCTGCGCCGAGGAGGCCGTGCAGATACACGGTGGCTACGGCTTCATCGAGGAGTACCCCGTCTGCCGCTTCTACCGCGACGCCAAGATCCTCACCATTGGCGAGGGCACTGATGAGGTTCAGCAGATGGTGATCGCGCGAGCGCTCGGCGCCTGATACGCATGATTGCGTAACGCAATATTGCGTATTGAAATTAACGCCATCTAGCGTAAGATAGAGGGGGTGCCTTCCACTCCGAAGCTCAACCCCTTCCGCTACGGCGCATTGGCGCTCGACGATGCGTTCACCGATCGCGAGGTGGAGGTCGCAGAGCTGACAGCCGACGCGTTGAACGGTCAGGACGTGGTGCTCTTCGCTCCCCGGCGCTACGGCAAGTCCTCCTTGTTGTGGCGCGTCTCGCAGGAGCTGATCGCACGGCGAGCGCTGGTGGCGCAGGTCAATCTCATGACCACCCCCACAGTCACGAGGCTTGCCGAGAAGCTCGCACGAACCATCTACGACGACATCGCCTCCCCCCTGTTCAGGGCCAAGGAGCGGCTGAGCGTCTTCCAAGGACTACGCGTGCGGCCCGTGGTCACCGTCGATCCCGACGACGGCTCGTTGAGCTTCAGCTTCGACGCCTCGCCTCGTCCCGAGGACATCGGCGCGACGCTGGAGCGCCTGTTGGAGCTTCCGGGACAGCTGGCCGGAGAGCGCAAGCGGCCCGTGGTGCTGATCCTCGACGAGTTCCAGGAGATCGTCGAGATCGACCCCGGATTGCCGCGTTTGATGCGGTCCGTCTTCCAGGAGCAGCCGGAGGTGGCCCACATCTACATGGGCAGCAAGCGACACATGATGCAGCGGATCTTCAACGACGAGAACGAGCCATTCTGGCGCAGCGCCAAGCAGATGGAGCTGGGCGTGATCGAAGGCGAGCCCTTCGCTCGCTACATCGAGGGGCAGTTCACCCGTACAGATCGGATCATCGACCCGGCGGCGGTCGCAGCCATCCTGGCGATCACAGGTGGACACCCCTATGCGACCCAGGAGCTCTGCTACTTCCTCTGGCAGGACACAGTTGCTGGGGCCACGGCCAACACCGACGACGTGGCGGCGGCTGTGGCCGGCGTGCTCAACTCCGAGCACGCCCACTTCAGCCTCGTTTGGGAGGGCGCCTCAGCTCACCAGCGTCTGCTGTTGCGAGCCCTCGCCGAAGAGTCCGGGCACCCGCTCGCCGCCGACTACCGGCGCCGCCATGGACTACCGGGTTCCTCGAGCGTCCAGCGGGCGCTTCAAGCCCTCGAGCGGGCCGAATTGGTGGGTCGGGACGCTGGACGGGCGTGGATCGACGAGCCGTTCCTCGCCCAATGGGTGCTCGATAACGCATAGTTGCGTTACGCAACCAAGCGTAACCCTAGAGCAGGCTCTTTAGCGCGGCTCGAGCACGACCAGCGGGATCTCCCGCTCGGCACGCCGGCGATAGCTTTCATAGCCGCCGTAGACGCCGACCATCAGCTTCCACAGCCGTGTGCGCTCCTCGCCCTCGGCGAGGAGCGCTCGCACGTCATAGTGGCGCGAGCCGACCTGCACGGCCGTGTCGGGGTTGGCGCGCAGGTTGTGGAACCAGGCGGGGTTCTTGGGATATCCGCCCTTGGATGCCACCAGGATGAAGTTCTTGCCGTCCACGCCGTACACCAGCGGGCTCGTTCGCCGAATGCCGCTTCGGGCGCCCACGTGGTCGAGCAGCAGGACCGGAGGCAGCCCCGGAGTGCGGTGGCCGATGCGACCACCGGTCGCGCGGTAGACGGCCGTGTGCCCGCCCATCAGGCGAGTGAGTAGCGGCCACGTGCGATCGGCGAGGTCCAGGTAGCCCATGCAGCAGCGAGCCTACTCGACCGTCTGCTCGACACCTGCTGCGCGCGCGAGCAGCGTGGCGGCGGCGCTCGCGGGATCGAGACGGCGCTCGACCACCTCGGCCAGCAGGCGCTGGAACTCGCTGTCCTCGCGCAGGTCTTCCTCCAGGCGCCTGCGCATACGCGCTGTGGCGATGGCCAGCACCTCGTTGCGCAGGTTGCGCCCGCGCCGCTCGGCCAGCTGGCCGCCATCGAGGATGTGTGCCCGGTGCTCCTGCAGCTTGGATAGGAGCTCCTCGATGCCCTCCCCGCGAGTGGCCTCCGTCTTCACGATCGGCACGCGCCAGCTGCCCCGAACCTCCTCGGGTGTGCGGTCGAGGTTGGCCAGGGAGAGCACGCCGCGAATCTCGCGCACCATGGTGTCGGTCAATGGGTGCTCGGCCTTGTTGATCACGATCACGTCGGGGATCTCCATCACACCGGCCTTCAGCGCCTGGATCGAGTCGCCCGAGCCCGGCATCAGCACGAGCACGATCGTGTCGGCGTGGTCGATGATGTCGATCTCGGCCTGCCCCACTCCCACGGTCTCGACGAACACGTCATCGCGCCCGGCCGCGTCGAGCAACAGAGCAGCCTGCAATGCGGCCTCTGAGAGGCCGCCGAGCGCTCCGCGGTTGGCCATCGAACGGATGAAGACGCCCTGATCGAGGAAGTGCTCGGTGAGGCGGATCCGGTCGCCCAACAGCGCGCCGTGGGTGAACGGCGAGGACGGGTCGATCGAGAGCACGCCCACGGTGCGTCCGGCTTCGCGCCGCGCCTTGGTGAGCGCGCCGATCAGCGTCGACTTGCCCACCCCCGGGGGACCCGTGAAGCCAACCACCTCGGCTTTTCCCGTGTGCGGGTAGACCTCGCGCACAAGGCTCCAGCCCTCGGGGCGGTCGTCCTCGACGAGCGTGATGGCGCGCGCGAGCGCGCGGCGATCGCCGTCGAGCAGGCGTTGGGCGAGGGTGCTCTCGGTCATGGCGCGCGCAATCATCGCAGGGGGCGTGGCGCATGCCCGGCCAGAGCGGCGTCCCTTACGATTCGAGGGCGATGGAGCTCGTTGCCGAACCAGGCGTGGAGGTCCCCGGCGAGGAGTCGCCGGGCGCGGTGCGCCTGCCACCGATGCCCCTGCGCGGAGGCCCGCTCGCGCTGCTGCGCTTCATGTGGGCAAACCACATGCTCAGCCGCGACTATGCGTTGCTGTTCGTTCGCTGGGGCGTGTTGAAGCTGCGCTACGGCCGGCGACTGCAGACCGACGGCGTCTGCTTCATCTGCCCCAAAGTCAAGCTCGAGATCGGCCGCGGAGCAACCTTGCGGATTGGGCGTTGGGCATGGATCGGCCACGGTTGCAAGATCCGCGTCCACGAGGGCCATGTGAGCATCGGAGCCAAGACGGTGATGGGTCAGGAGTGCACCATCTCGGCCTTCCAACACGTCTCGATCGGACGCGAGTGCATCATCGCCGACAGGGTGATGATGATCGACTTCGACCACGGGGTCACCGAGGTCGAGCGCCCGATCCGCCTGCAGGGGATCTACAAGCGCGATGTCGTAGTCGGCCACAACGTGTGGATTGGCTACGGCGCATGCATCCTCCGGGGCGCAAGCGTCGGTGAGAACGCAATCGTGGGAACCAGCGCAGTGGTGACCAAGGCGGTGCCCGCCAACGCTGTGATGGCAGGCTCGCCGGCGCGTGTGATCCGCATGCGCAAGGCGCCCACAGGGATGCGCTGGGGCTGAGATCGACCTCGACGTTGGGCGTCGCTCAGCGGCGCAGGCTGAGCGACGCAACCTCACCAATGCTCTTGCCGCCCCGAACCGAGGCGAGGATCACCGCCGCGACCCGGTGATGGCGTGCCCTTAGGAGGGTCCTCTTGCCGACCTTCGTCAGGCGCAGCAGAACCCTCGTGCTGTGGCCGCCCGTCAGCGTGTAGGGACCGTGGGCCAGCACCAAGTTCCGCCGGCGCGTGAGCAGCCGGTGACCCACTCGGACCTTTACGACCACCCGCTCGACGACCTCGACCGTCCCGGCGCAGAGCGTCTGCGCCTGCTTGCACGAGAGCGTTACATGAAGCGCGCCGCGTGTGGCGGTCAGGGTGGATACGTGCGCGAGCGCGATCACCGGGGTCGGCAGCGGGGGCGGCGGTGGCGGCGGGGGAACGACCGCCGCCGGGACGCTCAGCGAGTTGCTCGTGGCGCTGACGTGACCGCGAGCATTGCGCGCGTTCACTTCGCATGAGAGCGCATGGCCCTGATCGCTCGACTGCACGGCGTAGCTGTTACCGGCGGCTCCGCTGATCGCGCTGCCGTCACGCCGCCATTGGTAGGTGAAGTACATCGTCAGCTGACCGGTCCACGAGCCGCGCGAGCAGGCGAGCCGCTGTCCCACAGCCGGGGTGCCCGAGGCGACCGGCGGGGCAGTGTTGAAGGGGACTCGCGGCACGAGCGCCACGTTGATACCCGTCGTTGTGCTCTTCTGGGTAACAGCAACGGGATCGGCGGCCGCTTCACTGGCCTTGCCGCTGTAGAACTGGGTGAGATATTTGCTCGAGCCTTCGCCCAGAAAGTATTCGGCGTATTCATCGCCGTATTCGATCTTGTAGGAGCCCGTGGGAAGGCCGGAGAGCGTGTATTCGCCGTTGGCGTTGGTGTACGTGTAAGCGCGCGATCCTTCTTCGCTTCCGATCGGGCCGTAGGCGTAGACTTCGATTTCGGCAGCGGGCCTGTGGGTGCTCGCGTCGGTGACGACCCCCGTGATCTGACCTCCGACGGCAAGGGTGGCGTCGATGTTGGGGACTTTTTCTCCAAGGCTGACCGGAATGGGTTTAGCGCTCGCCGAGTCGATTTGGTTTTCCCAATACTGGGTGATGTAGTTTTCCCCGGAGCCTGGGTAGAAGGAGACGACATAGCTGCCGCTCGGCAAGCCCACCACTTT
>DATARM010000044.1:0-6579 GCA_036264155.1 Solirubrobacteraceae bacterium | reverse complement strand
AGCACGGGGCGACGCTCGCGGCCATCTCGCGACGCATCGTCGGACTGCTCAAGGAGCACTACGGCAAGGGCCCCACGAAGGCTCGCACCTACTACTCGGGCGATCTCGTCGTGGTGCTGCTCAGCGGCGGCTACACCCAGGCCGAGAAGACACTGATCGAAGACGGGCGCTCACGCGCGGTGATGGACCTGCGCGCCGAGCTGCAGGAGGTCATGAACGAGCGCTTCCGGCAGGTCATCGAGGAGGAGCTCCACCGGGACGTCGTGGCCTTCATGAGCGCAGGCCACCACGACCCCGACTACAACGCCGAGATGTTCGTCCTGGCCTCAGCCGAGACGGGAGAGGCGAGCGAGGTCGCCCAGGGCGAGGAGCAGCAGTGGGGAGCCGAGGACCCCGAGGGCTCCAGCTCCAGCGAGGACTAAGCGGAAGCGCCGTGCCGCTCGCGATAGACGGCTAGCGGCGGGCGCTCCTCGATCGGCACGCGCCTCGACTCCATCGCACTTGCGCCCGGCAGGGGCGGCAGCGACAGCGAGCCGACTGCGTGAGCGTCGGCGAAGTCCTCGCCGAGTAGACGCGATGAGGCTGCAACCAGCACGGCGTAGGCCATCGCCGAGAGATCGCGCAGCGACTGGTGGCGATTCTGGCGCACGCCCAAATCGACCTGGGCCAGGCCGTCCATGCCCGCGATCCGCCAGGCGTCGATCAACATGGCGATCTCCACGCCGTAGCCGGCGCTGAAGGGAATCTGCTCGAGCAGCCCGCGACGAGCCGCCACCTCGCCCGCGAGCGGCTGGTCGAACACCGCGAGCTCGGGCGCGTGCAGGTTCAGCAGTGGACGCGCCATCAGCTCGGTCACGCGGCCGCCGCCCTCTGCCAGCACCCTTCCCTCGGCGCGAAAGGGCCGTCTGAAGAACCCCTTCACCAGCTGGATCTCCGGCTCGCAGATCAGCGGACCGAGCAGGCCCGTGATGAACTGCCCCCCGAGCTGCTCGGTGTCGGTGTCAACGTAGGCCACGATCTCGCTCTCGACGACGCTGAGCGCCCGCCACATCGCATCGCCCTTCCCCCGCGCGCGACCGAGCTCATCCGCGATCTCGCTCTCCTGCACCACGCGGACCCCCTCGGCGCTCGCGACACGGGCGCTGCCATCGCGCGAGGCGGCATCGACGACGAGCACCTCGTCGAGCAGCCCCACATCGCGCAGCTCCGCTGCCAGCCTTGCTATCGGCCCGATCGTCCTCGCCACCTCGCGCGCGGGCAACACGAGCGCGATCGAGCACGACTTGAGCTCGATCAGCCGCTCCAGGGAGAACTCCGGCGCTCGATAGCTCCGGCGAGCTCGCCAGTCCGAGCGGGCAAGATCCCGGGCAAGCCCACGGGGCGCACGCCCATCGGTGCGGGCCGAGGTCATCACCCGGACCCTGCGGCTGCGGTGGATTGGGATGCCGAGCGCCCCCAGCTCGAGCTCCAGCGCCTCGTCCTCCAGGGCCGCACGCACCGGCAGGCCCCCGCACTCGCGGTAGGCCTCGGCGGTGAGAGCGAGCGAAGCCCCGCTGAACTGGTGGTGCTCGATGTGCGTTTGATCCTGCCCGTCATCCCGGCCGAGGACGGCGCGCATACGCTCCGAGCGACCCAGCTCCCGATCGCTCAGCGTCTCGGCCGATAGCTCCAGCGCCTCAGTCGGGTCCAGCTCGATCTGGCCGCCGATCGCGCGGGCGCCCTGCCCGCTCAACTCGAGCTGAGTCGCGAGCCAGTCAGGCGCGACCACGCTGTCCGCGTCCGTGCTCGCGATCAGGCCCCGCTCGCGACCAAGTCCGAGCAGGCGCTCGCACGCCAGATCCATGCCGAGGCGGCGCGCCCATCCGACGCCCCGCGGAGCGTCCAGCTCGACCGCGTGCAGGGCGAGCTGTGGGCTTCCCGCCGCGCATCGGGCCACCACCTCGGCGGTCTCGTCCCGACAGCCGTCGAGCACCACGATCACCTCGAAGGCGTCTGGGGGGAGCTCGCGCTGGTCGGCCAGAGCACGCAGGCACGCGCCGATGCGCAGCGCCTCGTCGCGGGCCGGGACCACGACGACCGCGCGCAGACACGCGGCGGGCGCGCTCATCGAGCTGGACGCGATCGTGGCCGTGCTCATGGCGTTGGGGCCCCCGCTGCGATCAGCTCGCGGCCACGCTCGTAGTCATCGTCGCGCTCGTGGCACAGCACCCCAACCGTGGCGTTCGCACGGCCGTACCACACGGTGAATGACCCATCGGCACCCTCCACGAGCCGCGACTCGTCGTAGCCGTCGCCCCATGCGGCGTACTTCAGGACACGATCGCCGATCGCCGACCAGAAGCCGGGAACGCTCTCCCAACGCCCATCCCCGGCGGCGAGCGTGCGACCCGCGACCTCCCCGTGACCGAGCGCATCGCCCCAGTGCTCGACCCGCAGATGTCGCTGAGCGCTCGCGTTGAACGCGCATGCCAGATCGCCAACGGCGAGCACGTGGCCCTCGGTGCTCGGCGAGCGCATGGTCTCATCGACCACCACGGCTCCCCCGCTGACCTGCAGGCCGGCGTCCTTGGCTAGCTCGGCCCGGGGTGCAACGCCCGTCGCGAGCACGATCGGTGCGCCGCCGATGTGCCGCCCGTCGTCCAGCTCGACCGTGTGTCCATGGTGCACTGCGCTCACGTGCGCTTGGCCGATTAGCTCGATGCCGAGGTCCTCCAGCCAGCCTGCGATCCGCTGTGCGGCCTGCTGCCCCAGCCGTCCCAGCTGGGGCAGACGCTCTTCGCCGATGAGCGTGACGTCGGCTCCGCGCATGGCCAGCGAGGCAGCGGCCTCGCAGCCGATGAAGCCCGTCCCGATCACCGTCGCGTGCCCTCCCGGATCGCCGGCCGTGCGGATGCCCTCGCTGTCGGGGAGCGAACGAAGCGTGCGCACGTTGGCGTGCTCGATCCCCGGAATCGATGGCCGCGCAGGCTGCGCGCCAGTCGCCAGCACGATCGCGTCGGTGAGTAGCTGGACGTAGCCGTGGAGGGTCACCGTCCCCTGCTGCGGGTCGATCGCGGTGACGCGCGAGCCGAGCAGCAGCTGGACATCGTTGGCAGCGAACCACTCTCCGGGCTCGATCGGCAGCTCGGAGGAGTCGAGCTCACCGCGCAGGAACTCCTTGGTCAGCGGCGGGCGGCGGTAGGGGAGCATCCGCTCCTCGCCCACGAGCGTGACCTCTCCCTGCCCGCCGCATTCGCGGTAGGCGCGCGCTGTCGAGAGCCCAGCCGGACCCGCGCCCACGATCACGATCCGCTCAGAGGCCATGGCCGTCGAAGCGATCGAGCCTGTAGCCCGGGCGGCGTCCGTCGAGGACGTGCCAGCTGGGCAACTCGGTGAGTAGCCGATCGTGCGCCCAATCCCCGCGCAGCGGCTCACTCGTCCCCTCGCCCCGCCAGCTGACCGCCACCAGGCGCGTCCCCAGCTCGAGCTGCCGGCGCAGCCATTGCACGGCCTGCATGAACGCCGGGAGGCCCAGGTAGTAGAGGACCTCCGAGCACACCACCACGTCCCAGCGCCCCGCGGGCGCCTGCTCGGGGAAGGTCCCCTGGATCACTTCCACGTTCGGGAGCAGGCCGAGGCGCGCCTGGGCCAGCTCGAGTGCCCGCGTGGAGAAGTCCATCGCCACAAGCTCGTCGCAGTGGGGGGCAAGCAGCTGCGTGAACGCTCCAATCGAGCATCCGACCTCGAGCACGCGCCCGTGCGGACCGGGCCCCACCGCGTCCAGCGTGGCCGCGTACTTCTCTCGCTCGTACTCGCTCGAGTCGTAGTTCCACGGGTCGGGGCTCGCCTCATACAGCGCCTCGAAGTGCTCGGGCGCCGTCCGCGCCGTGTCCGGCTCCGCTCGGCTCATCCGCGTGCTTGCAGCGCGCTGCGACCGAGTGCCACGAGCTTCGGCTCGAGCCTGTGCTGCAGCAGGAACAGATCGAGATCGCGCCGGGCGCGGTCGAGCACGCCGCCCGCCGCCAACTCGCGTGCGCCGCACACACCCGCGGCTTGAGCGGAGATGACGCGGGCCGCATCGGCCACGGCAACCCGGCATTCACCCGCCAGCTGGCCCGGGTGGCGCTCGACGTGCAGCCTTGTGGCTGTGTGCTCGAGCCAGCGATCGATCGTTCCGTGCGCCACCCGCATCCGCCCGAGCGCATGCAGGCGCAGATCGTCTGCCTTCTCGGCGTCGAGCACCGCGAGCGTGCGTCCGACGATGCAGTCCGCGATCCCGGCCCACGTCGCCGCCGTCCGCACGCCGTCTCCTGAGATGTAGGGCTCGCGCAGGAGCTCGTCCGCGTCCCCGAGGAGCGCGAGCACCGGCGTGTCATGGAAATGGACCAGGTGGCTCTCCGACGTACGCAGCCCCGAGGCGCGATACCAGCTGCGGTCGATCTCGAGGCTGTTGCGCGTGTCGACGTAGGCGAGTCGGCGCTCGTCGTTCCAGTCGCGCGCGACCACGAGCGCGCGCTGGACGCCGCCCGCCCCGGAGCAGAAGCTCTTGGTGCCCTGCAGCAGCAGCGCACCGTCGTCCGCGCGCTCGATCCACGCGGGAGTGCCCTCGCGCCCGCTTGGATCGGCGCCCCACACCCCCAGCAGGATCGTGCCTCGCGCGACCTCGGCCAGCTCGCGCTCGCGCAGTTCCCCCGGTGCGCACATGGCGACCCGCTCGACTCCGTTGAAGTGCCCGTCGAGGATTCGTGCCGTCGAGGCGTCCACCCCTGCGACGGCGCGCACCAGCGCGATCTCCTGGCCCAGAGTGCTGCGCGTGCGGTCGGCTGCGAGCTGGGTGATCCCGGCTGCCTTCAGGCTTTCGAGGTTCTCCGTGGGGAAGCGCGGGTGAGCGTCGAGATCGTCCGCGCAGGCCGCTATCTGCTCGAGCGCGGTCGCGAGCGCCGCCGGGGCATACCCGGATCTCTCTTGGGCGAGTGTCTGCACGATCACCCTCCGGTCGTCGGGCTGGAGCTCAGGAACGGGTCGGGCTGCTCGAGGCCAGGCGTCTCGCCGGCGAGGCTCAGTCCGCGCTCGGCGGCGAGGGCGCATAGCGGCTCGATCAAGGCCACTGTGTTCGCGCAGCCGTCCCTCCTCGAGCCGGGGCCAAGGCCGTCGTGCATCAGCACGATCGCGCCGTCCTCGAGGTCGGCCTCCGTCGCGTCTAGCATCGCCGCGGTCGAGTCCCCGCGCCAATCGTGCGTGTCGATGCTCCAGTGCACCAGCTCGAGTCCGTGGCGCTCGGCGACGCGGATGCTCGCCGGGGTGCATATACCCCAGGGTGTGCGCCAGCGGACTGGATACAGGCCGACTTCGGCGAACGAGGCGAGCGCCGCGATCGTGTCGGCTTCGATCTCGCGCTCGCTCAGATCGGTGTGCCGGATGTGACGATCGCAGTGCAGGGCGACCTCGTGTCCGGCCCCCGCCACCTCCCCTACGACCCAGGGGGCGAGGCGCAGCCGCTCGGCGATCACGAAGAAGCTCGCGTGCGCGCCACAGCGCTCCAGCTCGGCCAGGACATGCGGCGTCCACGTCTCGTCGGGGCCGTCGTCGAAGGTGAGCGAGATGCGGGGCTCGGACACACTGTCCAATTGCCCCTCGGCCGCTGCTCCGAAACGCCGGCGATCATGCCCGCTCCTCAGCTGCGCGATAGGCGAGCTGCAGGAAGTCCGCGAGCGTGAGCTCGGCGTAGATGGCGGCGATGAACCGCGTCTGGCGCGGTGCGGCCACGAGCCCGACGCTCATCGCCGCCGTGATCCACTGGGCCAGGCAGTAGGGGCAGATGAGCAGTTCGCCGATCGCACGTCGTGCACCGCTGCCCCGCGGCTCCTCCGATACCTCAGCGTGTCCCGTATCGGCCTGGAAGCGCGTGAAGGGCGCACGCAGGAAGCTCGTCGCCTTGTCCTTGGTCGTCATCCGGCTGAGCTTGTGCGAGGCAATCCCCACGAGCAGCACGTCGGCGAGGCCGAGGCGCTCCGGTAGCTCGCGTCCGGAGGCGCGCAGCGCGAGCAGCGCACCACTCAGCCCGGCGCCGAAGACGCCCGTCAGCGCCGCGTAGCTCCCCAGCGGACGATGCTCGTGCGGCGCGTAGCCCGCGTGCTCCGAGCTGCCATTGGCATGCGTCTCTGTGGGCCCCCCGATTGCGTCCATGCCTGTTGACTACCCGCAGGCGCGGCTTCTCTCACCGGGGGGCGCGGCCGTTTCGGCGCATGAGCGCGAGGGTATCCGTAGCCTCGGTGAGGCTCAGGGTCCCCAGTCGAGTCGCACGTTGCCCCGTCTGAGGCGCTCGAGCTGCGCCGCTCCCGGGATCGCCCGGCGCGGGCGCGGGCGAGGCTTCGAATACCGTGACCCCGCGGGCGCGCGGATCGACGATCCCGAGGTTCTGCAACGGATCGCCGAGCTCGCCATCCCTCCCGCGTGGCGCGATGTCTGGATCTGCATGGACCCGCTGGGTCACCTCCAGGCCACCGGCAAGGACGCCGCTGGACGCAAGCAGTACCTCTACCACGAGCGTTGGCGCACCCATCGCGACAGGCAGAAGTTCGATTCGATGATCGCCTTCGG
>DATARM010000135.1:0-9130 GCA_036264155.1 Solirubrobacteraceae bacterium | reverse complement strand
GGGCCGCATGCGGCCCGACCCACGACAGGCGCATGCGCCTGTCGGCGACTCGCACATGTGTGAGTCGAACTAACAGGCAGAAGCACACATGCCCTGTGCGCTGGACCGACGGAATGGAGTGCCGCAGAAACGGGTCGAGCTTCGCTTGAGGGACGACAGCGGGCCGGCGATTTCTGCGCTGCTTACGACGGTCAACTTGCTTGCGTGACTACAGACCTTGCCCGATGACGATCTCCGCTTGCTGGAGAGAGCCCGGTCGCGTGGAACTGGTTCCTTTGCCGTACGCTCCACACATGGATTCCTCCACCTCGAACCTCCCCGCCGAGGGCTACCAGCTCACCGGCATCTCGCCCCGCGCCTTCCAGCATCCGGCCGACCGTGCCGCAACCGGGGCGCTCGCCTCGATCCCATATCTCGATACCGTGGTACGCAAGCTGATCGAGCTGGGCTACGAGCGCGCGCTGCGTCAGAGCTACCTCGGCTCCTCCGTGCGGCTCTCCGAGGATCAGCTCGGGGATGTGTGGCGCGAGCACAACATCGCCTATGCCACGCTCGACATGGCCGAGGTGCCCGACCTCTACCTCACCCAGTTTCCCTCGCCGAATGCCATGGCCATCGGTGCCAAGCACCCGATCGTGGTCGTCCAGTCGGAGCTCATCAGCCTGCTCGACGAGCCTCAGCGCCGCGCAGTGTTCGCCCACGAGGCCGCGCACATCCTCTCCGACCACCAGCTCTACCGCACCGCCCTGGCCATCCTCGTGCTGCTCACCCGTAGCGCGCGCCTACCGCTGCCGCTCGCGCCCGTGCGTACTGCCCTGATGGAGTGGGGGCGCGCCACCGAGCTGAGCGCCGACCGCGCCGCTGCGCTCGTCACCCGCGACCCGCTCGTCGTGTGCCGCACGCTCATGTCACTGGCGGGGGGCGCGATGGTGGACGAGCTCGACCTCGACGTGTTCATGCGCCAGGGACTCGACTACACGGAGGGGGGAGGGGGTCTCGAGCGACTTACCCGCCTGATGCTCGATCTCGGCGTCACCCATCCCATGCCAGTCAAGCGGACCCACGAGCTGATGGCCTGGGTGCGCTCCGGCGAGTTCGACCGCATCGTCGGGGGGGAGTACCCCAACCGCAACGATCCCGTGGACCCCCGCGCCGATGGGGGAGAGGCCGTGAGCTTCTACGCCGAGCGTGTCCGCGACGCCTTCCGCGACGCCGGCGAGTCCGTCAACTCCGTCGGCCAGCAGCTCGCCGGCTGGCTGCGCGGCTCAGGCGGCGAGCAGGACGCCAAAGAGGACGCCGAGGCCCAGACCGATCAATAGGCGGGGCTCGCCGCTGGGCGCCCCGCCAGCGGGACGGTGAGGCGGACGGTCGTGCCTTTGCCCGGCGCCGGCGCGAACTCGAGCTCGCCCCCGATCAGCTCGGCGCGCTCGCGCATGCCGCCCATGCCAAAGCCACCCTCCAGGCCGTCCCCGCGCGGACCCAACCGCCCGCTGTCAGGCATGCCCTTGCCGTCGTCTGTGACCGAAGCGCGCAGCACGCCGTCCCGGACCGTCACGCTGATCACCGCGCTCGTAGCCTCTGCGTGGCGACTCACGTTGGTGAGCGCCTCCTGCACGATGCGGTAGACGGTGCTCTCCAGCTCCCCATCCAGGCGGCGGCGCGCATCTGGGTCGGCGCTCGCGTTCTCCGCGTCCACCCCCAGGTCGATCTCCGTGGTGCAGTCGAGGCCCTCGATCGCCTGGGCGCGGCGGGCAAGCGCCTCCAGCGCCGCGGCCAGCCCGAGATCGTCCAGGGCGGCGGGACGAAGCTCGGTGATCAGGTGGCGCAACCCATCGATCTCCGTCCCCAGCCCCTCCAACACGGTGTCCACTGCCGACTTCAGCGCGTCGCGGTCGTCGATGTCGCGAGCGTTTGCCAGTTGCAGGCGCAGAGCGCCGATGCCCTGGATGCTTTCGTCGTGGATCTCCCGCGCCCAACGCGTGCGCTCACGCTCGCGCGCTTCCATGCCGTAGCGCAGCCGTTCGATCTCCACCGAGCGCTCTGCCGCCAGCCGCTGGGCCACGCTCGTGGCAAACGCGTGCAGCGCATCGCGGTCGGGGTTGCGAAAGCCGCTGTCGCTGCGCAGCGCGATGATCAGCCCGCCGCCCTGTCCATCCATGCTCAGCGGCTCCACCAGCACGGCCCGCGCCTCGATGCCCAGTTCGTGCAGCCACGCCGCTTCCTGGCCGCGGGGGCGCTCCAGCGAAAGCGGAGCACCGGCTTCGTAGATCGCCCCGAGCGCGCTTCCCCGCACAGGCATGATCCGCACCCTCGGCATGCCCGATCCGCTCGCCGCCGCCACACGCAGCTCGCCGCGCTCCTCGATCACGATCAACAGCGTCGAGGCGTCCAGCAGGGCCAGGCCGCGATCGGCCATCAGACGCAGCAGCCATAGCTCTGACCCGGAAAGCATCGGATGATTATGAACACGCCCGCCGCCCGAACCCGGACGCCGAGCGTCGCTCCTGCCTCAGGCGGGGTCTCGCCCAAGCGGCGGAGGGCTGATCGTTCCCACCCTGGCATCCTCCGCACCGAGCTGGGCCGCCGCGCGCGTGCGCCCCAGCAGCTCCACGCCGCTGCTCCCGTCGCTCCAGGCGGCCAGTCCCACCGAGATGCGCAGCGGCCTGCGTGCGCCCTGCGCTTCCACCTTGATCGTGCGCAGCCTGTCGAGCACGCGCCTGGCGACCATCTCGCCGCGGGGGCCGTCGGCGCCTGGGAGCACGATCAGCAGCTCGCGATCGCTCAGGCGCGCGATCCGGTCGAAGCGGCGCAGCTCCCGCCGCAGCGCGCCCGCCACATATCCAAGCGTCTGCTCGCGCAGGGCGCCGCCGTGCTCACGCGCCATCTCCTCGAGGTTGTCGATCACCACCAGCAGACAGCTCAGCTGCGTGCCGTGGCGTTCCGCGCGGTTGATCTCCTCCTCGAGGCGCTCCTCGAGCTCTGGGGGCGCCAGCCATGCCACCCCTCCGTTCGGGGTATGAGAGCGCGCGTGTGGGTCGTTGGCAGCCATGCCGTATCGAGACCGATGAGTTTACGGGCCGGTGGGCGTCCGTTCCTGGACCGGTGGACTCCAATTATGCTCGTTTGCAGCCTCCAAAGCGAACAACTCGGTGCAGCGATCGCCACCGGTCTCCTCCCGCGCAGCCTTCCACGGCGGCCGATCCGTCCCCGCTCGCTGGTACACCTGCTCGCATGCTTCAAGAGCTGCGTGTCGAGAACCTGCTTCTGATCGAGCGTGCCGAGCTGCGCCTGGCGGGCGGCCTGAACGTGCTCACAGGCGAGACGGGGGCGGGCAAGACCGTGCTCGCGCACGCTCTCGACCTGCTCCTGGGCGGCCGGGCCCGCAGCGGGATCGTGCGCCCGGGAGCCAGCGAGGCCTACGTAGAGGGGGTCTTCGATCTGCCCACCGGGCTGGCCGAGGATCTCGGGGAGCGTCTCAGCCCCGACGCCGAGGAGCTGGTGCTGGCCCGGCGGGTCAGCACGGACGGGCGCACCCGCGCCTACCTCAACGGGCGCGCGGCCACTGTTTCGGACCTGCGCGATGTAGCCGGTGCGCTGCTGGCCTTCTACGGGCAGCACGAGCACCGCAAGCTCACACTCGCCGGGGCCCAGCTCGAGATCCTCGACAGCCTCAGTGGCAAGGAGCACCCGGCGAGGTTGCGTGCCTGCGCCGATGCGTTTGCGCGCACGCGAGCACTAGAGGCGCGCATGCAGGAGCTACGCGAGCTCGCATCCCAGCGCGAGCGCGAGCTCGACCTGCTCGAGTACGAGCTGGGGGAGATCGACAGCGTCTCCCCCGATGAGGCCGAGCACGAGCAGCTGCTCGGTGTACGCGAGCGCCTGCGCCGCCTCGACGCGCTGTGTGCCGCCGCCGGCGCAGCAGCCGAGGCACTGGCGGGTGAAGGCGGTGAGAGCTCAGGAGATGCACAGGCGCTCTCGGGAGCTGTCGCGGGACTCGACGGCGTGGCGGGCGTCGATCCGGCGCTGGACGGCCTCGGCGAGCGCCTGCGCGGCCTGGTCATCGAGTCGCAGGAGCTTGCGGGCGAGCTGCGCTCCTACACCGAGCGGGCCGAGAGCCTCGCGCTGGACGGCGCCGGCGAGCTGCCCGGTGGAGTCGAGCCATCGCTCGACGGGATCGAAGGGCGCCTGGCGGACATCGAGCGAATGGCGCGTAAGCACGGCGGGAGCATCCGGGCCGTGCTCGACTACGCCACTCAGGCACGCGCTCGGCGCGAGGAGCTGGTCGGGGCCGAGGTGGCGCTCGAGCAGGCCGCTGCAAGCCTCCAGGAGGCACAGGGCACGCTCGCCGAGCATGCCGCTGCGATTCACCGTGCGCGTCAGGCCGCGGCCACGAAGCTCGCGCGCGCCGTACGCACTCAGCTCGCGGCGCTGGCCATGAGCGACGCGAGCTTCGACGTGAGCTTGACTGAGCGCAAGCCCGGCCCGGCGGGCGGCGACAGCGTCGAGTTTCTGATCGCCCCCAACCCCGGCGTGCCCGCCGCGCCCCTGCGGGAGATCGCATCGGGCGGCGAGCTCTCACGTGTGATGCTCGCGATCATGAGCGTGGCCAACGCCTCGGCCGGGGCGGGAACGCTCGTCTTCGACGAGGTGGACGCGGGCATCGGCGGCCACACCGCACGTGCCGTGGGAGCCCGCCTGCGCGAGCTGGCCGAGCACAGGCAGATCCTCTGCATCACGCACCTGCCCCAGATCGCGTCCCTCGCCGAGCGTCACTTCTCGATCGTCAAGGACACCACCGCTCAGCCCACGCTCACCACCGTGGTACAGCTCGCCGACAGCCAGGTCGTGAGCGAGCTCGTGCGGATGCTCGGCGCCGAGGATGACGACAGCACCGCACGCCGCCATGCGCGCGAGCTGATTCGCGCCGCCTGAGCGCTAGCGTTACTCTCGCTGCAATGGCTGCAACGCGACCGAGCCCCGTGGGACGGCTGCAGGCGCCGATGACACCGCTCTCCGCCGGCGGTCCAGCCGCGCCCACGCTCGCCGGGTCCGTACGTCCGGGACGGCGCACGAAGCTCCTCGTCAAGCATCTGATCAAAGGCGACATCGCGCTGATCGACCACCGCGACATCGACCGTGTCTCAGCCGAGGAGCTGATCGCGGCGGATGTGGTGGCCGTGCTCAACTGCAGCCCCTCATCCAGCGGTTCCTACCCCAACCTCGGTCCCCAACTGCTGGTCGAGGCCGGCATCGTGCTCGTCGACTTGCCCAACGACACGCTGTTCGGGGTCGTCTCCGACGGGGATCCCATCACCATCGAGCTGGACTCGCCCGCCGAGGGGGGACCGCGCGCCACGATCGCACGCAAGGGTGTGGTGCTGGCCCACGGCCGGCTGCTCGACCTCGAGCGCGTGTGCGCTGAGACCGATGCCCGACGCCAGGAGATCGGGGAGGCACTCGAGCGCTTTGCGCACAACACGATCGAGCACATGCGCGAGGAGCGCGAGCTGCTCGCCGGGCGGATCCCGCTGCCGCGCTTCGCCACCGACTTTCGCGACCGCTCCACCCTGGTGGTGGCGCGCGGGGTGGGACACCAGCGCGATCTGCGTGCGCTGCGGCCGTTCATCCGCGACATGCGTCCCGTGATCGTCGCCGTCGACGGCGGCGCCGACGCGCTGCTCGAGGAGGGCATGACCCCCGGCATGATCGTCGGCGACATGGACTCGGCCAGCGAGCGGGCGCTGCGCTGCGGCGCCGAGCTCGTCGTCCACTCCTACCCCGACGGCCACGCCCCCGGGCGCCGGCGCCTGGAGGAGCTGGGACTGGCCTTCAAGGTCGTGCCCGCCCCCGGCACCAGCCAGGACGTGGCAATGCTGATCGCGGCTGAGAAGGGCGCGCGCCTGATCGTGTCAGTGGGCTCGCAGTTCAACCTCACCGAGTTCCTCGATCGCAACCGCGAAGGCATGTCCTCCACGTTCCTCACACGCCTGCGCATCGGCGAGATCCTCGTCGACGCCAAGGGCGTCAGCCGCCTCTACCAACCCAGGCCCGGGCTAACGCCGCTGCTGGTCGTGATCGCGGCTGGCCTGATCGCGATGATCGCCGTGATCGGGCTCACGCCGGCACTACGCGACGTGGCCGAACTGCTGTGGCTGAAGCTGCAGGAACTACTCGGCGCCGGCGGCTGAGCCGCACCTCACAGGGCCGCCCATCCGATGTTCGACTACCGCTACCACGCGCTCTCGCTCGCAGCCGTGCTGTTCGCGCTCGCGCTCGGCGTGCTCATCGGCGTGGCGATCGGCGACTCCAACCTCGTCTCCTCGGCCAAGAACGGGATCGTCCACAACCTCAACAGCGAAGTCAGCGATGCCCGCAGCCACGCCACCGAGCTGCAGGGACACCTGAGCGAAGAGGAAGCCTTCGCCAACGGCCTCTACCCACTGGCCGTCCACGAACTGCTCACCGGCCGCAGCGTGGGCCTCGTGTTCCTCGGCGAATCCTCAGACCAGGTGAACTCGCTCACCCGCCAGGCGGTGACCCAGGCGGGCGGCCAGCTGGCGACCGTGGTGGCGGTGCGAGAGCCGCTCGACCTGGCGGGCATCGCCCACGACGCATCCGGCACCCACTACGCCGCCCTGGCCGGATCGAGCGAGCTGATCAAGCGCTTCGGCGAGCTCATGGGCCGTCAGTTCGTGAGCGGCGGGCAGCTCGTCACCAAGGAGCTCCTGAGCCGCGTGCGCGGAAGCCTGCTCAGCGCCTTCGACGGACAGCTCACGCATCTCGAAGGGCTCGTCGTGATGCGCGCCGAGCCCTCCGGAATGGACGCCCAAGCCAGCGAAGACACTGCCGCCTTCGAGACGGGCCTGCTCGACGGCGTGGCCGCAGCCGGCATCCAGGCAGTCGGCGTGGAGCTCGGGGGCGATTCGATCTCACAGGTGCCCTGGTACAAGGAAAGGGGTCTCTCCAGCGTCGATGACCTCAACACGCTGGCCGGGCAGAGCGCGCTCGCCTACGCGCTCGCGGGCGAGCGCGGCACGTTCGGCGTGAGGTCCACCGCTGAATCGCTGCTGCCGAGCGTAACCGGCTCCGCCTCGGCGCCCTAGAACCTCTTTGCGCGTCCGCTCTCATCGCTAGCTTCCACGCATGCACGCCCTGCCTTTCCTCATCGCCCTCGCGGCTGGGGCGATCCTCGCGCCGATGCTGCTGCGCACGCTCGAGGACGGAGGGCACCGGTGCGCCAACTACCGAAACCGCGAGCTGCCGTTCCCGTTCGGCGTGCTCACGCTGGCTGCCGCGCTGGCCGCGTTGATACCGCTGATGCTCCTGCAGCAGCTCGCCTCGACAGCGGTCTTCCACGCCGAGACGCTGCCTATCGCCCTGTATGCCATCGGCGTGCTCGCCCTGGGGCTGATCGACGACCTGCTCGGGAGCGAGATTGCCCCCGGCTCCCAAGAGAGCGTGGCTCCGCGCGGCTGGCGCGGCCACGGCGCGGCGGCGCTGCGCGGCGAGCTCTCCACCGGTGTATTGAAGGCAGTTGGCTCGCTCGGACTGGCGCTGCTGGCGATGAGCTACCTCGGCCTTTCCAACGGGCGCTGGCTGCTGGCGGCGGGCGTGCTCGTATTGGCCACCAACGTCTTCAACCTGCTCGATCTGCGCCCCGGCCGCTCGACCAAGGCCTTCGTATTGCTCGGGGTCGGCCTGACGGCCGGCGCCGACGAGGTACGCCCGCTGTGGGCGCTCGGCCTGTTCGCCGCGCCCGCGCTCGTGGCCGGCGCCTACGACCTGCGTGAGCGGGCGATGCTGGGGGACACCGGCGCGAACCTGCTGGGCGCCCTTGCGGGGCTGTGGCTTGTGCTCACGCTGTCAGGCACCGGGCAGCTGATCGCCCTCGGGTTGCTCGCGGCGATCACGATCTACGGAGAGGTTCGCTCAATTTCCGGGTTTGTGGAACGGACTCCGGGGCTGCGCGAACTAGACTCCTGGGGCAGGCCCTCATGACCTTGCACACTTCCGAGCGCTACGCGCAACCACCCAGCAAGACCCGGTTCATCTTCGTGACCGGTGGCGTGGTGTCGTCCCTCGGTAAGGGCATCGCGGCTGCGTCGCTGGGACGGCTGCTGGTCTCCCGGGGCCTGACCGTCGGTCTGCAGAAGTTCGACCCCTACATCAACGTCGATCCGGGCACGATGTCGCCCTACCAGCACGGTGAGGTGTTCGTCACCGAGGACGGCGCCGAGACCGACCTCGACCTCGGTCACTACGAGCGCTTCACCGACGCCAACACCAGCCGCGCCTCCAACGTGACCGCGGGGGGCATCTACGACACGGTCATCCGGCGCGAGCGGCGCGGGGACTACCTCGGCGGCACCGTGCAGGTGGTCCCGCACATCACCGACGAGATCAAGCAGCGGATATCGCTCATCGCCGAGTCCAGCGACGTCGACTTCGTGATCACCGAGATCGGCGGCACCGTCGGCGACATCGAGTCGCTGCCGTTCCTCGAGGCCATCCGCCAGTTTCCTGTCGACGTCGGGCGCCGCCGCTGCATGTTCATCCACCTCACGCTCGTCCACTACATCGGTCACGCCGGCGAGCTCAAGACCAAGCCCACGCAGCACTCCGTCAACGAGCTGCGGCGGATCGGGATCGCGCCGGACATGCTCATGTGCCGCTCCGAGAGCCCGCTCTCGCAGGAGATCCGCAGGAAGATCGCGCTGTTCGCGAGCCTGCCCGAAGAGGCCATCGTCTCCGCCTGCGACGTCGGCAACATCTACGAGGTCCCGCTCACCTTCCACGAGCAGGGCGTCGACGACTTCATCCTCGACCACTTCGGCGTCGAGGCCCCCGCGCCGGAGCTCGCCGCCTGGAAGGAGCCGATCGAGCGCTCCGCCCGCGCCGACCGCACGGTGCGGATCGCCCTGGTCGGGAAGTACGTGCAGCTCGAGGACGCCTACCTGTCGGTCTCCGAGGCGCTGCGTCACGCCGCCTCGCTGCAGGACAGCAGCGTCGAGATCGAGTGGATCGACTCGGAGGGCCTCGAGGACCCCGCCAGGGCGCTCGAGCGCCTCGAAGGGCTCGACGGGATACTGATCCCCGGGGGCTTCGGCGGCCGCGGCTGGGAGGGGAAGAT
>DATARM010000119.1:0-5603 GCA_036264155.1 Solirubrobacteraceae bacterium | reverse complement strand
TCTACCCGCCGTTGAACACCCACGCGGTGATCGAGTTCTCCAACCGCGTGATCAGCGTCCCCGTCGTCCTGGCTGCCGGCTTGGCCTGGCTCGGCGCGCTGCGCCGCCGCCCCTACCGGCGTGACTTGATGTGGCTGGGGGCGCTGCTCCCGCTGGGTGTGATCGCCCAGGCCGTCCTTGGTGGCTTCACGGTCAAAGGCGCGCTCGACTACGGCTGGGTGATGGGCCACTTCGCGCTGTCGATGCTGATTCTCGTGGCCGCCGTGCTGCTGGTCTGGCGGGCATCGCACGGGCGCACCGAGCGCGAGCAGCCGGATGACGAGTCGGCCCGGACGCTGACCGACCGCACGATCGTGCTGGCGCTGCGCGGGCTGACGGCGTTTGGAGCGCTGACGATCTTCGCGGGCACGGCCGCCACTGCGGCCGGCCCGCACGCCGGCGGCTCGCCGGGACAGAAGATCAATCGCCTGGACTTCGACGGCCGCGGCACGATGGACTTCGTCATCCACCGCCATGCCGAGATCGCGTTCGTGTTCAGCCTGGCGGCGGTTGCTGTGTGGTGGTTGGCGCGTAAGCGGGCGGTTCCCACCGAGGTGCAGCGGCCCCTGACGGTGCTGTGCGTCCTGCTCGCCTTGCAGGGCGTCGTGGGCCTCGATCAATACGAGACGCACCTGCCCACGGAGCTCGTGTGGGTGCACGTTGGCCTCGCCTGTGGGGCGTGGTTGTCGGTGCTGTGGGCGACCTTTGCTGCGGGCCCGCTGGCCTCGCCTAGCGCCGAAAAGGCCCCTGAACGACCCGTCGAGGGGTCGCTCAGGCAGCCGGCATCGCTCGAGTTCCCCGGAAATTAGGGCTTTCGGCCGGCCGCAAAGTGCTTGATTTTCGTGTCGTCGTCCTCGCGAACGGTTAGCCTGCTCGCAGCAACGACACTCGAGAAGGGAGTGGCATGACCAAGAACGAGCTAGCCGAGCAGGTAGCCGAGCGCACTGGACTGGCCGCCAGCCAGGCACGGCAGGTGGTCGAGGCGGCGATTGAGGTTGTCTCTGACGAGCTGGCCGCTGGGGGTGAGGTCGCACTTGCGGGCTTTGGCAAGTTCAGCGTCAGCAACCGGGCCGCTCGCGAGGGCCGCAACCCGTCGACGGGCGAGACGATCAAAATCGCAGCGTCGAAGGCAGCGAAATTCTCGGCGGCGAGCGCGCTGAAGAAGCGTCTCAACGGCTGACGCCGCCAACGCATGAGTCGGTGTCACCGGCCCGATGTGGGCCGGTGGCGTCTGCCTCAGTAGGAAGTACGGCAATCCTTACCGCTCGGTAACCCGTCGTTTAGGCGCAGCGAGGAGGCTGGGAATCGCTCCCAAACCCTCCTCGTTGAAAGCCGGTGGTCCGATGCGACGTAAAGATGTGATCGAGCGAGCGGCGCCCCTCGAGCGCTACACCTCGCTGGCGAGCTTCTACATGGCCGACAGCAGGCGCCTGGAGTCGCGCGAGCAGGATGTCGGGCTGTGGTGGCGCGAGGGCGAGGATGGTCCGCTCCACCGCGCGGCGTGGGTGAGTGAGACGGGCGAGCTGTATCTCGTGCGTCTAGGACCATCGGCGGCGGGCGGCGGTCGCGTGGAGGTGCTGGCAAGCGTGGCGAACCGCGAGGGCCTGGAGAGCGCTTTTGACGGCTGGCGTGAGCACTGCGGCGAGCCGCGCTCGCTCTCCTGGCTGCGTGAGCGTGCTGCCCGTCTGGGCGATCGAGCGAGGGTCACCCAGGCGCGGGTGGCCGCGAACGTCTCGGCGCGGGGCACCAGACCACAGGGTCGCTCGTCGCTGGCGCTGGGCTAGGGACCTCAGTCTGTGCGCGACTCTGGAAAGCGCGGCAGCCCGTCGTCCGGCAGCGGCTCCCAAGGCGCCGCATAGGCTGTGAACTGATGGCGTTCAGGACGGATGCCGGGATCCCCGTCCAGCGTCCCCAGTCTCACCGCGACCTCAGCGTCGTGGAGCGGGTCGCCGCTGAACACAGCTGACCCGCACGTGGTGCAAAAGAGCTTGGCCGCCCCGCCCGTGGGAGGCTCATAAGCACGGAGGCGATCGGTTCCCTGAAGCAGCCGAAACCCCTCTTGCGCCACCCGCCCGTTGGCGGAGGCCGCCGTTCCCGTGCGTCGCTGGCAGCGGGTGCAGTGGCAGTAGCCGGCCGAGAGGAAAGGCGCGCTGATCTCGTAGCGCACAGCACCGCACAGGCAGCCGCCCTGCAGCGGCGAGCCTGGCGAGGGCGGTCCAGTCACGCCCCTGACGTCCGAGAATCAAGCAGATCAAGGACGCAAGGAGCGTGGCGTACTAAAGGTACGCGAGCGACTGAGGACACAGATATGCGCAGCATCCTCGGACGTCAGGTCAGCCGCAGCCGGTGTTGTTGCCGCATGAAGAGCACGTGTAGCAAGACCCGGTCCGCTGCATCATGCCTCCGCACTGGCTGCAGGCAGGCCCTAGGTCGAGCCCCTGCAGGCGGGCCGGTACGACGGGCGGCGTTTCGGTGAAGGAGGCCGCTGCTGCGCTTGGCCCTCCGTTGCCGCCGGATGCCTGGGGGGCGCTGTCGTCTGCCTCACCGCTGGGGCCGGAGGTGTCGGATGCCATCACCGCCTGTGCTGCCTCCTGGGCGGCTTTGCGGGCGCGCACGGCGGGGGTCATGATCCCGAGCTCCTCCTGCGCGTCGGTGTCGAGGAAGCGTGAGGCGAGCCAGCGCATGATGTAGTCGGGCATCGACTTGGCGAATGGGATCTCGGGGTTGCCGGTGATCCCCTCGGGCTCGAAGCGCATGTAGCTGAACTTCTGCACGAGCGTCTCGAGCGGCACGCCGTACTGCAGCGAGATCGAGATCGCTGTGGCGAAGGAGTTCATCATGCCTCTGAGCGTGGAGCCCTCCTTGCCGATGTCGGTGAGGAAGATCTCGCCCACGCTGCCATCGGGGTACATGCCGGCCGTGATGTAGCCCTCGTGTCCACCGATCGAGAACTTGTGCGTGATCGACTGGCGCTCGCGGGGCATGCGCTTGCGCCGCGGACCGGCCTCGGCGAGCGCCTTGGCGACTGCCTGCTCGACGACGAGGTCCACGTTGACGGGGGCCTCGACTCCCTTCTGCGCGTCGGTGCGCAGCGCCTGGGCTGTCTTGGACCCGTCGCGGTAGATCGCCAGCGCCTTGACCCCGAGGCGCCAGGCCTGGGTGTAGGCGTCGGCGATGTCCTCCACGGTTGCCTCCTGGGGGAGGTTGACCGTCTTGGAGATGGCGCCTGAGATGAATGGCTGTACCGCGCCCATCATCTTGATGTGACCCATGTGGGAGATCGCGCGCTCGCCCACCGCCACGTCGAACACGGGCAGGTGCTCCTCGGCCAGGCCGGGTGCGCCGATGATCGTGCCGTGCTCGGCCAGGTGCGCCTCGATCTGCTCGATCTGCTGCTCGGTGTAGCCGAGCGTCTGCAGCGCCAGTGGGACGGTGCGGTTGACGATCGTCATCTGTCCGCCGCCGACCAGCTCCTTGAACTTGACCAGTGAGAAGTCGGGCTCGACGCCGGTCGTGTCGCAGTCCATCAGGAAGGAGATCGTGCCGGTGGGTGCGAGCACGGTCGCCTGAGCGTTGCGGTAGCCGTGGCGCTCGCCGAGCTCAACCGCCTCATCCCATGAGCGCCTGGCCGCGGCCAGCAGCTCGCTGTCTACGCAGGCGCGGTCGGGGATCGTGTGCGAGGCGTCGCGGTGCATGCGCATGACGTTGTTGTGCGCATCGCGGTTCTTCTCGTAGTGCTCGTAGGGACCCAGCGCTCCGGCGACCTCGGCCGAGCGGCGGTAGGCGCGTCCGGTCATCAGCGCCGTTATCGCCGCCGCGGCTCCGCGTCCGTGGTCGGAGTCGTAGGGCATGCCGTTGCTCATCAGGTAGGCGCCGAGGTTGGCGTAGCCGAGCCCGAGCTGGCGGAAGGCACGGGCGTTGACCCCGATCTCCTCGGTGGGATAGCTGGAGGGCCCGACGATGATCTCCTGCGCCAGCAGCAGGATGTCCACCGCGTGCTCGAAGGCGCCGACGTCGAGCGTGCCGTCGGGACGGCGGAACTTCATCAGGTTCAGCGAGGCGAGGTTGCAGGCCGAGTTGTCGACGTGCATGTACTCCGAGCAGGGGTTGGATGCGTTGATCCGGCCGCTGTTGGGCGAGGTGTGCCAGTGGTTGATCGTGGTGTCGTACTGGACGCCCGGGTCGGCGCAGCGCCAGGCCGCCTCGGCGATCTCGCGCATCAGATCGCGGGCCGGGACGGGCTCGCCGACCGGCTCGCCGGTCGTGCGGGAGGTGAGGTGCCAGTCGGCGCCCTCCTCGACCGCGCGCATGAACTCGTCGGTCACGCGCACCGAGTTGTTGGCGTTCTGGTACTGGATCGAGAAGAACCCGTCTCCGTCGATCGACATGTCGAAGCCGGCGTCGCGCAGGGCTTCGGCCTTGTCCTCCTCTTTGGCCTTGCACCAGATGAACTCGCGGATGTCCGGGTGGTCGATGTCGAGCACGACCATCTTGGCTGCCCGGCGGGTCTTGCCCCCGGACTTGATCGTCCCTGCCCACGAGTCGGCGCCACGCATGAAGGACACTGGCCCGGAGGCGGTGCCGCCCTTGGCCAGCGGCTCCATCGAGCCGCGGATTTTCGACAGGTTGATGCCCGAGCCGGAGCCCCCGCGGAAGATGTTGCCCTCCTTGGTGTTCCAGGCGAGGATCGACTCCATCGTGTCGTCGACCGAGAGAATGAAGCAGGCGCTGCACTGGGGGTGCTCCTCGAAGCCGACGTTGAACCACACGGGCGAGTTGAAGGCGGCCAGCTGGTGCAGCAGGATGTGCGTCAGCTCGTGGTTGAAGGCGCTCGCGTCGTCTTCGCTTGCGAAGTAGTGACCGGAGCGACCCCAGCCGGTGATCGTGCCGGCGACGCGGCCGATCATCTGCTTGACCGAGTGCTCGCGCTCGGGGGAGCCGAGCTGCCCGCGGAAGTACTTCTGGGCCACGATGTTGGTGGCGTTCTGCGACCAGCTCTTGGGGAACTCGACCTCGGTCTGCTCGAAGGCGACGCGATCGCCGTGTCCGATGCGGGCGTTGCGCAGCTCCCAATCGACGGCGTCGAAGGGATGCACCCCGGCCGTGGTGAAGAAGCGGTTGATAGGAAGCGCCCTACCGGCCTGGACGTCTTGTGCGAGTGCTGTCTGCGGGGCGCCTTCCATCTAACTTGTCTCCTCGTCTTGGGCCGCAGAAACCCTCAATTTGCGGCTAAAATACAGTGTTCTTGGGGGTAGCACCGGATCATCCGCCTCGGGCCGGACGGACTTTTTGGAGGCCGTCTCAGCTGCGATTCCGAGTCGCCGCGTGCCCTTGGAACAGGCTCTTTTCGTACCTCTAATTGTACCTAGCCCGACCCTGGCGACCGGAGGGTGAAGCCCCCAAACTGGGGGCTAAACGTGAGCGGCGGCTAGCGACCGAGCCTGACCCAGTCGGTGAATTCGGCCCAGGTCGCCGAGGCGCGGAAGCTGCCCTCGGCGAGGGCGTGGCGGGCCGAGCGCGCCCAGCGCGGTTCGAAGGCCGTGAGCCGGGCGACGGCCCAGGCG
>DATARM010000096.1:0-26743 GCA_036264155.1 Solirubrobacteraceae bacterium | reverse complement strand
AATCAGCCCGCAACGGGTTGGGGCGAGGCGCAGAACGCGCACTTGCGCGCCTGGCGGGGGATCTCGCTCAAGCACTCCGAGCACGGACGGGTCTCGGACTCGACGTCCACGCCGGTCTTGCGGCGAGCCATCAGCGTGTTGACAGGCTTGACCACGAAGAAGAACACGGCTGCGCTGGTCGAGAGGAAGGCCACCAGTGCATTGATGAAGTCGCCGTAGTGGAAGGTGCTGTGGTTGATCGTAAAAGCCAGGTTCGAGAAGTCCGGTTCGCCGACGAACACGGCGATGATGGGCGTGATCAGGTCTGCGACGAGGGCTTTCACGAGGGCGCCGAAGACCACCCCGATGACGACGCCCACGGCGAGATCGACGACGTTCCCTCGCAACAGGAACGCCTTGAATTCCTTGGCCATTTGGAGCTCCTCTTCTCGCGGGAGGTACTGCTGCAACCTACCAGCGCCATCTGCTTCACGGAGACGAGAAGTCAACCCCCCCATTTGCTCGGCTGCTGCAGCTCGCCCGGCACGCGCCCGTAGCTGTTTTCCGGTCTTGGCGATCCGATGAAGAATTCCTTGGCGGCCTTGAAGCCCGCCTGGTAGAGGTAGTCGCGTTCAGCGCGTGAGAGCAAGAAGTTCAGCGCCGGTACCTCGCCGGTTGGGATGGGGACCATGCGGGACTCGGACCTGCGCAGCTCGAACTTGTCGAGCGAGAACATGGCGGTTTCGAGGATCCCTTCGAGCATTACGCCCGCGCTCGCGCCCTCGCGGATCTCGCGATGGGAGGGTTCGCTCTCCCGGGCGTCGAAGCCGCCGTGGATCTGAAATCCCCAGGTCGGATGCGACGGCCGGGGTCGATCGAACATGCTGACGGGAAGAGAGCCGATGAGGCCTCCGTCGACGAATACTCCTTGCCTCTTGGTGGACCGGTCCCATAGGCCGCCGACCGGGGGGAAGTAGTAGGGGAACCCGGCGCTGATCCTCACAGCCTTGTGGATCGGGAACGCATCCGGCGTCAGCTGCTCGCCGTGTTCGTCCTGGTAGAGGGGCACATCGCGAGGAAACTCCACCGCCCTAGCGTGGGCGATGTCGGTGCCGACGACGACGAGGGTCGAGCGCGGCGCGAGGGCGCTCAGTTGGCCGAAAGTCGTTGTTGCGTCGACACCTGCCAACGGCGACTCCTCCAGAATGGTGCAGATCCAGCCGGTGAGGGCATCGCCACGGCGCGACTCCCAGGGGGAGAGCTCGCAGAGTGGCAGGATCGGATGGCCGTACTCGGCGATTGGCTCGAAGTCGAAGCGCTCGAGCGATTCCCGCAGTCGCTGAGCGTCGTAGCCCACTGCCAGAGCCATCGCAGTGATGGCGCCGGCGGAGATGCCCGCCAAGCTGCGCCAATCGCGGAAGCCGGCTTCCTCTGTTGCCGCCAGGGCTCCAACGAAAGCGAAGGTCTTGATACCAGTGCCCGAGAAGACACCGTCGGCAGCCAGGTTGTCGGTCATGAAACGAGGCGCGTCGATGCTCATCCAACCTCCCGTTTTGAGCGCGAGCCGCTTGAAACGGCTGCTGCAGATAGCTATCTACAGCAGTTACGCATGACAGACTAATTCGGATCAATGGGAAAGCTATCTGCGGGAAGCAGCACTGTCGACAGGGGTAGCGAGGGCACGCGATACGCCTGGCGCATACGCTCTTTGGATGGATGCCATGACGACGTTGAGCGCTCGCCTTGCCGAGCTCGCAGACCTTTCCTCGGTGGAGATGCTCCTCAGCTGGGATCAGCTGGTGATGATGCCGCCGGCTGGCGCCGCGGCGAGGTCTCAGCAGCTTGGAACGCTTGCCAGTGTGGCGCACGAGCGTGCCACCGCCCCGGAGATCGGGGCCTGGCTCGATGAGCTGGAGGGCGGGACACTCGACGGAATGGACGCCGACATAGTGCGCCTGGCCCGTCGCGACTGGGAGCGGGCCCGCCGTGTTCCGGACGAGCTGGCTGCAGAGCTTGCACGGGCGAGCACCGACGGGCAGGAGCGCTGGCAGCTTGCTCGCGAGCAAAATGACTTCGCGGGGTTCAGGCCGGCGCTGGAGCGAAACGTGGAGCTCGCGCGCGCCTACGGGCAGTGCGTCGCGGAGCTGGAGCAGACCCCCTATGAGGGCCTGCTGGGCGATTACGACTACGGCTTGAGCACCAACGAGCTCGAGCGCATTTTCGGATCGCTTGCGGGGAGACTCGCGCCGCTGGTCGCAGGCGCCCAAGCTCGGACTCAGCGCGGGGCGTTGAAGGTGCCCGTGGCAGCCCAGCGTCGTGCGGTGGAGGCCACGCTCTCCCGCATCGGTGTCGACTCGGGGAGCTGGCGCGTAGATGTCTCCGCGCACCCCTTCACCGCCTGGATGGACCGTCGCGATACGCGTCTGACCACGCGCTACGGCGACGGTGACGTGGAGTCGCTGCTCAGCTCGCTGCACGAGTATGGACATGCCCTCTACGAGCGCCAGATCGACCCTGCGCTGAAGCGCACCAACCTCGGCTGTGGGACCTCGATGTCGGTGCACGAGTCGCAGAGCAAGCTGTGGGAGAACCACGTGGCACGCAGCCCCGCGTTCGCGGAGGTAATGGCCGCCGAGCTGGGAAGCGCCGGCTTTGCGGTGTCGGGCGCTGAGTTGAACGAAGCGCTGGTAAGCGTCGAGCCGAGCGCGATCCGCGTATCGGCCGATCCGCTGACCTATCCGCTTCACATCGTGCTGCGCTTCGAGCTCGAGCTCGCGCTCATCGACGGGTCGCTGGCCGTGGGCGATCTCCCTGACGCCTGGCGGGAAGGGATGCGCCGGCTGCTGGGAGTCGAGGTCCGTGACGACGCGCGCGGATGCCTGCAGGACGTGCACTGGGGGGCCGGAAGCTTTGGCTACTTCCCAAGCTACGCGCTTGGATGCTTGATCGCGGCCCAGCTGTGGGAGGCGATCGTGGCGCAGCTCGACTCGCCCGAGGAGAGTCTGCGGCGCGGGGAGGTGGGTCCGATCCGGGAGTGGCTCGCCGAGCATGTGCATCGCCACGGCCGCCGACTCGACACAGTCCCACTGGTCGAACGGGCGACCGGACGAGGCGTGGAGATCGAGCCGTTCCTGCGCTACGCATCGCCGTTGATGAAGCCCTAGACAGAGCGTCCACTACTTGCCGTTCACGGCATGGACTTGACGATAGATCGCATGAAAGTGTCCCGCAGTCCATGTCGCCGAGAGAGTCCGCCGATCCGCGGCTGGGGCACGCGATCCGCGAGCTTCGGGAGACGGCCGGGGTAACCCAGGAAGATCTGGCCTATCACGCTGGCATCAGCACGGGGTCGCTCTCGCGGATCGAATGCTCCCAGGCCAATCCGACTTGGACGACGGTCACGCGTGTTGCGGCCGCGCTCGAGCTGGGCATGCACGAGCTCGTGGACGTCGTCGAGGGCTCATCCGAGCGCTGACCCTCACCCCGGGTCACGTCCCCGCCCCGTCGGCATGGCGGTGCGCTGGGCCAGGCGCCCCGCCTGGCGGCGGATGCCGAACACGACCAGGCTCGGCTTGGTGGCGGCCCCCAGCGTTTCCAAGATACCGTGGCGTGCCAGCTGCGCCACAGGTGTGCTGACCTCGGCGGCCGTCAGGTAGAAGCTGGCCATCCCGGCCAGGATCAGTGAGTGCTCGCGTGCACGTGAGAGCGAGCCGATCGCTCGTACGGCATTGCCCGCCAGCATTTCGAGCCGAGCAGCGGCCTCCTCCGGGCTGCTGTAGTAGTCGAGCAGGTTCCTCTGTCCCACCGCGGCGTCCTCGGGTGCGTCGACGAGGCTGTCGAGTAGCGAGTGAAGGGCCCCGACCCAGGGCCAGTAGGCCGTCTCGATCGCCACGGCCTCCGCAACGGAGAGCTGTGGACGGGCGGCGGCAGCCATCAATGCGAACAGGCCCAGTGAGGAGCCCGCCGATGCGGCGGTCTCCCACCAGTGCAGTCCCGTTCCACGAGGCGTGGCTTTGCTGGCCCACCGCGCGAGGTAGCGATGGCCACCGTTGGGATCGCTCAAGTTGAGGCTCTGGTAGGCGACTATTCGTTGGGTGACCCGGTGCGCCGGGCACGCGATCGAAGCCCGCGAGGGAAGCTGCCCCAAGGCACCACGGCAGGCATCGACAATCTCCTCCAGGTAGCCGCCGTCGCTGCGACCGGGCTGCTGTTTGTAGTAGTTGGGTTGGGCCGCGCTTCCGTCGAGTGTGACCAGGAGCGCTTGATGTAGTCGACGGCTGTTGGCGATGGGATGTGGATGCGCCTGCTCGGAGAGCGTGTCCACGAAGTCGTAAACCGATTGAAAGGCGATCTGCGCTCGTACCACCGTCGGGCGTCTGCCACGAGGTGCGAGAATCGCGAAGGCGGCCGAGCCGTCGATGTTGCCACGCTTGACACGCTGGGCCTCGAGTGCGAGTCGGCGCAGGGTGGGATCCTCGATCGCCAGTGCACGCCGGTGCCACACGGCCGCCTCGCGGCGGATACGCGGGAAGATCTCGAGCCAATATTGAGCCGCCGCTTTGAGGAAGGCAAGGGCGGTTGTTTTTTGGTTGATAAAGGCATCTGCTGTCATATAGACAGCATCGCCCGAGAAGTTGGATCTCCCGACTCACTCCTGGAATCCTGCACGAGGAGGCACTCGTGCTGCTGCCAGGCCCGGCAGGGCGATTACCGCCAGCGCGACGCCGATTACGCCCAGAAGAGTGAGGGCGACGAGGCCGAAGCTCAACGCAAATGGCGCTGGAAATCCCACCGATAGCTTCAGCCATCGGCTCGCCAGCGCATGCCCGTAGATACCCAGGATTGCACCGTCGAGACAGCCGACGGCAAGCAGGATCGTGCTCTCGATGAGCAGCGAGCGCCACAGCTGTCGGCTGTCGAATCCATGCGACTTCAGCGACGCGAGGCGGGCTCGCCGTTGCCAGATGGCTGCGCTCAGCGCCGAGGCGATCGCCAGCGAGGTTGCCACGAGCAGCAGCGTCGAGATCTCACTCAAGCTCCTGATTCCCTGACGCGCGCTTTCCTCATAGCGCGACTTGCGTTCGGCGAATGTCTCGACCTGCAGCCCCGGCCTCGACGCCAGCGCCCGTTCCACCTCGTGCTTGCCCGCAATGGGACTTACCCCGGGCTGGAGGTTGATCTCGAGAGCCGTCGGGTCATCGGTTCGCCAGTAAGCGCGGTAGTCGCTGTCGTTGAGCGTTATCGCACCAGGTGCCCACCCGACGTTCGTCGTGACTGCTGCCACGCGGAGCTTCACGGGACCGGTTGGAGACGGCAGAGCAAAAGTGGAGCCAACCCGAAGTCTGTGTTCGGTCGCGAAGCCGCTTGACACGGCTGCCCAGCCGCCCGCCCGCATCAGCTGGGTGGCTCTGGCCAGGTCGCCTTCGATGAGCTGACTGGCCTGGATGAGTGCGCTGTCTCCCGCTGGCCTTGCACGGATCCAGAGCCTGCGCGTGCCCACGTCGAGCAGCTCTCCCTGGTATTCGCGCACAGATGCGATCCCCGGCTGTTGCGCGATTGCGGCACTTGCGCCGTCGGCGTGGAAGCTGTTGATCGTGAGGAAGTTGTTGTCAGTGGTGACCCAGATGTCGGCCGTGTCGAGATACTGGACGAGCGCCGCATCGAGCCCGGACAGGAGGTCGCGGCGCGCGCCCTGGATGGCGACCATCCCGAACAGAGCGAGGGCGGCCACGCCTGCCAGGGCTACGGATCTGGTGGCGGTGGCCTCGAGTTCGACGACCGCCAGGGCGAGCATGCTGCCTTTGACCCGCTCGCTGAGGGGCTTGAGAGCCGAGACCACGAGCACGAACATGGAGGGAATCAGGCAGAAGGCCGCGAGTGCCAGCAGGACTCCGCCGAGGATGCTCAATGCTGGGTCGAGCAGAACGCCGGCCGTCACGCCGGCCACGAGTAGGACCCCGAGCACGCCGAAGGCGAGCACGCTGCGAGGGCTCACGCTCTGGCCGGCCTCGCCTGAATCGTGCAGCACGGCATCTGCTTGCCGATTTGGCCTCAAGTCGAGCAAGGGCAGCATCGAGGCAAGCACAGTTGCCAGTACTCCGCTGGCGAACGCGAACAGGATCGTGGTGAGCGGGATCACCGGCTGCGATCCAATGGGGAACGCTGGAGTGAGGTAGCTCGGCGCCTGATGGAACAGCATCCTCGAGAGCAGATCGCCCATGAAGATGCCGACCAGCGATGCGCAGGCCCCCAGCATCAGCGCCTGCGAGAGCAGGATCGCGAGGACCTGCCGTGGGCCGAACCCCTGCTGGCGCATCTCGGCCACGAAGCGGCGGCGCTCGGGAACGGTCAGCAGCATCGCGTTGAGCGCGAGCAGGAAGCCCACCATCGCGCTGATCGCTGCGAACAGCGTGGTCGACTGTGCCGTTGGGGTGGCCGCTGCTTTGAGCACAGGCAGTTCTCGGTCGGCGGACTCCACGTCCAACTTGCCTGCGGCGAGTCGCTTCAGCTCGCCTTCGACGAGTCGCGCGTCGCCAGGCTCGGGCTGCACCAGGACCTGGTTGACGCGCTTCGGTTTCCCCGTTATTTCCTGGGCCATCGACAGCAGGGTTACGACAATTGGGCTGTTGGCGACCGGCCCGACGGTCTGGCTGCCAAGCACGGCGCGGACTTCCTCGCTGTGCGCGTCGCCGGCCGCCAGCACCGTCACGCGCTGGTTGCCCTCGGCGCCGATGCCTTCGGCTACGCCAGTCGGCAGCCCGACTCCACCGGCGACGATCAGGGCTCCCGACCCCAGGTTCTTGGTGGCGCTGCCTTCGAGTGCGATCTCGGCTCCCGTGACGCCGATCAGCTGTATCGACTCGCGCCCCTTCGGTCCCACGACCACAGCGTTCTCACGCAGCAGCGGAGCTCCCACCCTGACGCCGGGAAGGAGCGCTGCTCGCCGGGCGGTTCGCTGTGCGAAACCGGCAGGTGTCCGGGCCATGAGCTGGAACTGGGCTTTGCCGGTGACGCCGTGGACGAGTTGGCTGGCCGAGCCGACGAGGCTGGAGTTGGCGACGAGCACGCCGAACAGGAGCGCTACGCCAATTGCAATTCCCAGGCCGGCGAGCAGCTCCTGTGCCTTGTGGTTGCTCAGCCGCCAGCGATAGAGGTCGACGAGCGCGCTGATCCGGAGCCCCAGGATCGTGGGCTTCGGCAGGAAGCGTGGTCTCATTGGGCTCGCGCCAGGGCGAGATCTGCGTCGAGGCCGTCCTCGAGTCGCCCGTCGCGCAGGGTAAAGACCTTGGAGGTGAACGAAGTCGCCTGTGGATCGTGGGTGACCAGTAGCCCGGGAATGTCGCGCTCCTCGCAGATGGCTCGCAGCAGGCCGAGGATCTCACGGCTGCGCTTTGAGTCGAGGTTGCCAGTCGGCTCGTCGGTGAGCAGCAGTCGCGGCTCGTTCACGAGCGCTCTGGCAATTGCGATTCGCTGGCGCTCGCCCATCGACAGCTGCGCAGGAGCGTGCTCGAGGCGTGCTCCGAGCCCGACGCGCTCGAGCCACGGCAATGCCTGCTCTCGTGCCTTGCGCAGCGTCATCCCGTCAGCCAGGAGCTTCACGGCGGCGTTGTCCAGCGCCGAGGCGCCAGCGATGAGGTGAAATGACTGGAACACCAGACCGACGTCACGCCGGCGAAAGAGGGCGCTCTGGGCGGCCGAAAGCTGGGAGACGTCTCGGCCAGCGAAGTGCACGCTGCCTGAGTCGGGCGAGGCCAGCCCGGCTGCGAGTTCAAGCAGTGTCGTCTTCCCCGAGCCGCTGGGGCCGTACAGAGCGACCAGCTCACCCGGGTTCACTGACAGCGACACGCCGTCGACGGCGCGTACCGTCTCGCCGCCGCTGGGATAGTGCTTGACGACGTTGCGCAGCTCCAGCGCGCTCACGGCTGCGAGCGCAACCTGCCCGAGGCTCGCTCTGGAAATGGGACGAGATTGCCCGGTTGGTCGGTGGAGCGAAGCTTGCCTCCGCCCAGCGACATCAACCTCCGCGCCTTGCGGATCGGGGCGATGTCTTCCGAGGCGATGACGATTGCAATTCCGCTGGAGTCGCAGAGCGAGCGCAGCAGGTCATACAGCTCGACACCCTCACTGGGCTTGAGCAGGACGGCTGGTTCATCCACGAGCAGCACCCGTGGCTCGTGAACGAGGATCTGTGCCAGAGCTACTCTGGTCCGCTCGCCCTGGGAGAGACGTCCGGCAGGCATGTGCGCCCAGCGCGCAGCCCCGACCTGCTCGAGCGCCTTCCAGGCGGGCTGCCTGGCCTCGTGCAGGCTCATGCCGTCGCTCAGCAGAGGTAGCGCCACATGCTCGACGGCCGGCTTGTTGCGTTCTGGGCGCCAGTCGGAGGAGAGCAGCCCGACGCCGCTGTGACGCCGGAGCGCTGCTCTACGGTCCGGTGACATTCCGGTCATCTCCTGCCCGTCGAACCAGACCTTGCCGGTGTCTGGAAGCTCTCTGCCCGACGCGATTCGCAGCAGGGTCGACTTGCCCGAGCGCCGTATGCCCCAGATGCCAACGAAGTCGCCAGGCTCGATCTGGAGGGAGAGGTCCTCCAGCACAGTGCAATGCCCGCGACCTTCGGCGAAGCGCTTGGTCACGTGCTCGAGCGAGAGGAGGCTCATCTTTGCTGACGGGCCGGGTGCTCGGTGAGGAACTCCTCTATCCATCGGCGCGCGAGTGCGATCCAACGGAGGTCCGCCTGCAGGCTCTCATCGACAGCCAACCGTGTGAGGTTCATTGCCAGTCCTACCCATGAGCCCATTTGCACCTCGGCTTCAGAGCTCTTGCGCAGCATCTCGAAGCAGTCGCGCTCGTATGCGTCCAGTGCACGCAGCAGATGTGGAGCGTCGTTTGCCCTGGAGAGCGCGATGCGCGCCTGTAGCTCGACCCTGACCGGCTCCCTGGTGGCGGGGCTCTCCATCCATGCCTCCAGCGCGGCATGCGCGCGATCGGTGGCCGAGTAGACCCGCTGCCCTTCGCCGGCACCGTGGAAGGCGACCTTGCTGGTCACCGAGACCAGGCCGTCCTCGGACAGTCGTTCAAGTGCGCCGTACACGCTCTGCCGTGTCACCCGCCAGGCGGGACCGAGACGGCGCTCGACGAGGGTGGCAAGCCGGTAGCCGCTGAGTGGCTCGTCCTCACTGACGAGGAGGGCCAGCAGTGCGCCACGCAGCGGCGATCCGCTCGTGTATCTCCTATCCGGAATGCTTTGCGGCATTGGTTCTCTTCTCACCCGAGCCTCACTGCGACACGATACGGGAATCTACAGCGCAGCGCGGGTGAGGCAAACAGTTTTGACAGCTTGGCCAAAGGGGGGCTAATAGAAGTCATCGCTGTACTCCAATAACAACCCGTCACGTGTGACCTATGCGCGTGGGAGCGATGTCGAGATGATCGTCCGCATGGCGGGAAGCGCGCATAGTGCTACGTGGTCGATCTCTGCGGATGCGGGCGGAGATCCCGTGCACATCGAGCTCTCCCGCGCGCAAGTTGATCAGGTGGTCAGGGCGGCCAGTGACGCCGGCAGCATGTCACTGCTGCTGACGGGGTTGGGCGACTCGCGCGAGGCACTGGAGAGAGCCGCACGACAGGTGGGGAACACCGATTCGAATCTCTCTTCCTCGTTGCTGTCCGGGCTGCTCGTGTTGGCCGCATTTCCCGCCGATGGAAGCTCGCTCGGCAACGCTGAAGTCGCGCGCATGATGGGAATGAACCCGAGCACGGCGCACCGCTACATCACGACGCTGGTGGTCGCGGGTTTGCTGGAGAAGGACGTCGGAACCCGACGCTACCGGCTGGCCCGGTGATGCGCGACGGGGCTCAGGAGGAGTCTGTGCCGAGTCCGACCGAGGCCCTGCCCGTGTCTCCTTCGCCGGAGTCGCTCGAGCGAATTGGTCACAGCGCCGACGCAGCAGAGCTCGGGGTGGTGCGAAGCGAAGCCGAGATCGAACAGCTCGAGGAACTGCTCTACGGCGCACGCAACACGCCAGTGGTCGTGCTGACGCAGTCGGAGGAGACGCTCCAGCCCGTGCTCCCGCCGCAGGAGGTGCGTGCGATCGTGGGTCCCGGTGCGGCGCTCTTCTACGTTCCCGGTGAGCGCCTTCTGCGGCGCCTGAGGCAGGCGCTCGGACGTCCCCTCGCCGTCCATCGAGGCGCGGCGAGGGTCTTCTGGCCAGAGCTGAGTAGCGACAGCGATCCTGATGATCACCCGCTGATCATGATCCTCGATGGTGAGCTCGAGCGGGAAGCGCTTCGGGAGTTCACCCGCCAGTTCGACTTGAGTCGCCCCAATGTCCGCCGTGAGGTGCGGATGATCGAAGATGCGCGCTCGTTCCTACAAGAGGTGGTTGATGTGGCAAGCGACGAGCTCCGTATGGCCGGCGAGCGTCTGCGCGACGCGCACATCGAACGCCACGAAGCCGTCGTTCGCGCCGAACGTGCCGAGGGCGCCGAGACCGGCAAGGAGTAGGCCCATGCCGACCTCGTGAAGAGGCGCTTCGCGTGCGGCTCCGGCTAGACTCTCAGCGTATCCGGGCCGGAGTAGCTCAGGCGGTTAGAGCAGCGGAATCATAATCCGCGTGTCGGGGGTTCGAGTCCCTCCTCCGGCATTGCAAACGACGTCCAGATGGCGGTCGAGACACCTGATTCTCCGCACCCGGACACGCGAGAGTTATGTTCAGTGGCGAGGTGTAGCGTGTGCCGCCATGAGTCGCAGTACAGACGCGCACGCTGAAGGCGCCGCCCGTAGCGGCCCTTTCTGGGACGTGATGGAAGGTCGCACCGCGCCCCCGCCGGCGGCGACGCTGCTGGGCTTCGAACTCGTGAGCGTGGACCCGCAGGCTGGCACGATCGAGGTGGCGTTTACGGCGAGTGAGCGATTCTTGAATCCTGCCGGCGTGATACAAGGCGGCCTGTTGGCGGCGATGCTCGACGACACGCTCGGTCCGGCGCTGGTGGCGACGCTGTCGGACGGCGAATGGGCGCCAACGACTGACCTGCACGTGCAGTTCCTTTCCCCCGCTCGGCCGGGACGGCTGATCGGCCGCGGACGCGTGGTACGCCGCGGCGCTCAGGTGGCGTTCCTGGCTGGCGAGCTCAGCGACGAGCAAGGAAATGTTGTGGCAACGGCGACCGCCACAGCGATGATCCGGTGCAAGGCGTAAGCCTTAGAAACCTGGCCGCTACGGGTCCGATCCTGCTGGCTGTGCCGAACGTCTCGGAGGGGCGTTCGAGCAGCACGATCGCAGCGATCGCAGCGGCGTTCCTTCCCGATCGCTCCGCCGCAGCCGGGCTGGGCGTCGCTCCGCGGCTGCTCGATGTTCACTCCGACGCCGATCACCACCGCTCGGTGTTTACGCTCGCGGGGACCCAGGGCCTGCTCGCCGACGCCTTGCTCGCGGGAGCCGCCACAGCGGTCGAGTCGATCGACGTGATGCACAGGGTGGACGCCGAGCGCCAAGCGGCACAGCACCCGCACGTGGGCTCCGTCGATGTCATGCCGATCGTCTACCTCGAGCTTGGCGCGCGCGGGGCGGCATGCGCCGTGGCGCTGGTGGTGGCCGAGCGGATCGGTCACGAACTGGCGGTCCCCGTCTTCCTCTACGGCGAGCTCACTGCCGACGGCTCGCACGCTGCCCGCAGCCGGGCCGAGCTGCGACGGGGGGGAGTGGCGGGGCTGGCCGAGCGGATGCGCAAGGGGGCAGGCCAGGGGAGGGGCCTGGTCCCGGACTTCGGGCCATCGCGCCTGCATCCCAGGGCCGGAGCTGTCCTCGTCTCGGCGCGTCCTCCGCTGGTTGCCTTCAACCTCCAGCTGGCCGAGCCGGCGACGCTGGCAGACGCCAGGCGCATAGCTGCGCTCGTGCGCGAAGGTGGCGAGCTGGGGCTTCCGGGGCTGCGCGCGATCGGGGTCCTACTCGACGGGCAGATTGCTCAGGTCTCGATGAACGTCGAGCGCCCGTTCGAGCTGCCCCTGGCAGCAGTCGTGCAGGCCGTCCAGCGCCACGCCAAGCTCGCCAGCGCCGAGCTCGTGGGGCTCGCGCCGGCAGCTGCATTGGAGGGCTTTCCGCCGGAGCTGGCGATGCCGGGGTTCGACCCCCACCGCCACGTGATCGAGAACGCATTAGGCTGCTGGTAGTGGCACAGACACGACGCAAACGCCAGACCAAGCACCGGGGAAACGCCGCCGGCATGGTCGAGTCGCGCGGTCGCACCGGGCGCAAGCCAACCGCCGAGGAGAAGAGTGGCAAGCCGCGCGACATGGCCAAGGAGCGCGAAAAGCTCCTCGACAAGCGCGATCGCCCGCCGACGTGGCGAGGCGCGTTCATCAAGGCGATGTTCGCAACGATCGTGATGATGCTGATCGTGATCATCGTTTTGCATCAGTCAAACCAGGCAATTGGCCTGTTCCCAATCGTCCTCGTCGGGTACACGGCCGTGAGCTACTACACCGACAAATGGGCCTTCAAGCGCCGCCAGAGCAAGAAGGCAAGCCAGGGTGGGGGCCCCAAGGCGGCCGCACGATGAGCTCATTGGACATCCGGGCCTTCACCGTCGGGCCGGTGCATGAGAACTCCTACATCGTGCGCGCCGACGCCAACGCCACGCACGCTGTGATCGTCGACCCGGGCGACGAGCCCGAGCGACTGCTGGCAGCCATCGAGGCGCTCGGGGTCACGATCGAGGCGATTCTCGTCACCCACTGCCACTTCGACCACATCGGGGCGGTTGCTCCCCTCGCACGCGCCACCCGAGCGCCCGTCTACTGCCCGGAGATCGAGCGGCCTGTGCTGGCCGACGTGATGAGCTGGGTGCCGCCGGGGTTCGGGCCGTTCGAGAGCTACGAGGCCGATCACACCGTCGCGGGCGGCGAGCGTCTGAGCGTGGCCGGGCTCGACTTCGAGGTCATCTTCACTCCCGGACACAGCCCCGGTCACGTGACCTACGCCACTCCCGGGGCCCTGCTTTCGGGTGACGTGCTCTTCCAAGGCTCGGTCGGGCGGGTCGATCTCCCGGGGGGTGACTGGGCGACCCTCGAGCGTTCGATCGAGAGCCTGGTGCGTGGCTACCCAGCCGAGACCGCTGTTTACCCCGGCCACATGGGCGTGACCACATTGGGGCGCGAGCTCGCAAGCAACCCGTTCCTCACCGAGCTTCGCGCTCGCCTACCGCGCGCGCAGCACCCGGCCGACGCGTCGGCTCAGCGTTGAGCGAATCCAAGGTCAAAGCGCCACGAGGCACCTTCGACGTGCTCGGCGCCGACGCCGCCGCGCGCTCGCTGCTCGAGTCCCGCGCCCGTGCGATCCTCGAGGGCGCCGGCTACGAGCTGATCGAGACGCCCACCTTCGAGGCCACCGAGTTGTTCGCTCGAGGCGTGGGTGCATCGACTGACATCGTGCGCAAGGAGATGTTCACCTTCGATGACGCAGGTGGGCGCTCGCTCACGCTGCGCCCAGAGGGCACTGCACCGGTGTGTCGCGCATACGTCGAGCACGGGATGCACAAGCGCCGCCAGCCGGTCAAGCTCTGGTATCTGTCGAGCTTCTTCCGCCACGAGCGTGCCCAGGCGGGGCGCTACCGACAGTTCTGGCAGGTGGGTGCCGAGGCACTTGGATCGGACGATCCTGCCGTTGACGCAGAGTCGATCGTGCTGCTCTCATCGCTGCTTGCCGAGCTTCAGGTCAGGGACGTCAGGCTTCGCCTGTCGAGCCTCGGAAGCATCGAGAGCCGCAGCGAGTACCGCGAGCGCCTGCAGGAGCACCTGCGCAAACACGAGCGGAGCCTTTCCGAGGACGTCCGCTCGCGGATCGAGCAGAACCCTCTACGCGCATTCGACTCCGAGCATCCCGGTACGCGTGGGGTGATGGAGAGCGCGCCGCGGCTCCTGGAACATCTCAGCGCCGAGGACGCCGAGCACTTCGCACAGGTAAGTGCCCTGCTCGACGTGGCCGGGGTCTCCTATGAGGTCGACTCGACGCTTGTGCGCGGCCTGGACTACTACACGCGAACCGTCTTCGAGTTCACCTCGGACGCGCTCGGTGCACAGAGTGGGGTCGGCGGTGGTGGACGCTACGACGGCCTGGTTGCTCAGCTGGGGGGTCCGTCGACCGCCGGCATGGGGTGGGCGGCTGGGGTCGAGCGGATCATGCTCGCCGGAGAGGCGCCGGCAGCGGCCGGTGCGCCGGTGGAGCTGTTCGTGGCCCTGGAGGACGACAGCGCAGAGGTTCGCATGGCGGGCTTTGCCCTCCTAACGGAGGCCCGCTCGGCGGGCCTCGCCGCTCAGATGGATCTTGGCGGACGCTCGCTGAAAGGCCAGCTTGGGCACGCCGGTGCGATCGGTGCCCGCTTCGTCGCGATCTTGGGCGCCGGAGATACGACGCTCAGGGACATGCAGGGCGCCACCCAGGCCACGATCGCCACCGAGGCCGTGGTGCATTCGGTGCTGCGCGGGCAGCACGCACTCTGAGGTCTACTGCAGCGCTTGCGCCTTGGCGCGGGCGAGCAGCAGCGCCACGAGTTCCTGCTCGGTGGCGGCGGGTACCGGCTGGGTGACGCTGCTCGCCGTCAGGCCGACCTCGGCCGGGCCGACCGCGAAGCCCAGGAAATCAACGTATATGGGCAGCGCGACTTCGCTGTAGGGGATGTGCAGGGCCCCTGTGATGCGGATTGCAAACGTCTCGCTCGATCCCGGCGCCTCGAGCGGGAGCTTGGTGACGCTGAAGCGTCCCCAGTGCGCTTCTCTGATCGCCTTGGAGGAGAAGTAGCGAGTCCATACTCGTGCCAGGCAGGCGCGCACGCTTGCTTTCTGCAGGGCCCGGAACTCAGGCGCGATCGCCCCCTGGTCGCGCACGACATCAACCGATGAGGCGACTTCTTCGACTTCCAATTCGCTGCCGCGCTTGAGCCGCGGCGAGGAGGATTCGGCGAGCGTGTGCACGTGCGGTACCGGGTGCTCACATTCGCGTGACTCGTGGCGTTCACGCGCGGTTGAGGTTGCGGAGAGCTTCTTCGCAACTGAGGCTTCGGGAAGGTCGGACACCCTTAGATTCACCGCTCGCGTAAATGCCAGGGCCTGTCCGTGTGTTGGCGTCTTCGATGCGCCCGCGGCTCTCGCTGTCGCTGTCGCTGCGTTAGCTGACGCAGAGCGAGGAAGCGCCGCGGCACCACTGCTCGATGCTGATCGGCCACCGCCGCAGGCCGCGAGAAGCAGGCAGGATCCAGCAGTTGAGAGCAGCGCGGAAGGCTTCACGGGACTCACATCGGCACGCCTTCGCGAGGACTCAAACGATCAGTTCCTAGCGGCGAAACCGTCCATGGCGCGTTGTCGCGTTCAACTTTTTCGCCAGGATGCCGAAGTTGGTCGGGATGGCCCAGCTCTCCCGTCCATATCAGATCGCCCTCGGCGTCCTGGCACTGCTTGCGGTGGTGTGGGTCATCGCGTTGCGCCCCCACTCGACCAACTCCAGCGGCGCTGGCTCATCGCCCGCCGCCACCCCGACACTCCCCGCCAAACCGGCTGCGCCGGCCAATGGGTCCGGTAGCGCAACGAGCAAGACCAGCTCGATCTACCACGGCTCCGCCCCTGGAGTTCAAGGTCTCACCCGTGCAATAGCCAAAGCCCACGGCGCGGTTTCGACCTCCGAGCAGAACGCCAAGCAGCTGACAGAACGCTCGGCCCAGGCTTCGAGCACCGCCAACCCTTCCTCTAGCTCTTCTTCTTCCCCCTCCTCGAGCGCGCAGTCGAGCGCTCCCGCAGCAAAGACGCCATCCGCCGCCACCGGGGCGCCCAAGCAGTCGAGCACCAGCCACGGCATCAAGGCTCAGAGTGGCGCGGGACGTACCCCTGCCCGCCAGGCGCTGGTGGAACGGGCGCTCGAGGAAGGTAAGCCCGCGGTGATCCTCTTCTGGAGCAAGAGCGGTGCGGACGACGTTGTCGTACACGACGAACTCCTGCGCCTCGAGGCGATCCACCACATGATCAAGCCCATTGCCAACGTTCCCGTCGTGCGTGAGCAGCTCGCCCGCGAAGGCTTTGAATTGACCAAGCCGTTCGCGTCCTTCGAGGCGAGCTCGAAGCAGGTGAGCGCCTTCGGGACCATCACCCAGGGCGTGCAGATATACAGCACCCCGACCATCCTGATCGTCGCCAAGGGTGGCAAGACAACTGTCATCACCGGTCTCACGGACGCCTTCGCGATCGAGCAAGCGATCGACGAAGCCAGGCACCCCTCTAGCTCCTAGACGTACACTCGCTCGTGTGCACGCGAGCGCCGAGGATCTTCTCCAGCACCTGGAACGCCCACTCGGGCGTGGTCACATCCCGTATGGCGCATTCACGGGCGCTGCCGGAGGGGCGGCCTGCGGCGATCTGATCCGCATCTCGATCGCCGTTGATCCGGACAGCGATGACGGCACGATCCGGGATGTCGGCTTCGACGCGAGCGGCTGCGGCGCGCTCGTAGCCGCCGGCAGCGCTGTTGTGGCGATGGTGCGCGACCTCCCGCTGCTCGAGGTGGCGAAGATCGGTGCCCGGGAGGTGCTCGAGGAGCTCGGGGGTTTGATCCCAGCCAAGCGCCACGCGGCGGAGCTTGCGGCCGATGCGCTGCACCGCGCGCTGGGATCCGCGGCACGCACGGGCGCGCAGCTCGCCGCACGGAGTGGCAGGACGATCGTGGCCATGAGCGGGGGCGTCGACAGCGCAGTGGCGGCGCTGCTCGTGGCCGAGACAGGGGCTGAGCCTGTCGGCGTGACACTCGAGCTGTGGTCAGACCCAGAGAACGACGGCGATCTGAGCTGCTGCTCGGCCCAGGCCGTTCGCGGCGCGCGTGAGCTGGCCCATGGCCTCGGCATGGCGCACCTGTCAATCGACCTGCGCGCTGAGTTTCGCGCCGGTGTCCTCGACGGCTGGCTCGCCGATCATGCAGCGGGCCTTACTCCCAACCCATGTGTGCGCTGCAACGGGCGCGTGCGACTCGACGCGATGCTCGAGCTCGCCCGGCGACTCGGGTCGGAGACGCTCGCTACCGGTCACTACGCCCGCGTGGAGGGGGACGCCGAGCTTCCGCTCTTGCGTGTGGCCGCTGACCCCGCAAAGGATCAGAGCTACGTGCTGTGCGCGCTCGAGCCCGATTCTCTCGCTCGACTGCGGTTCCCGTTGGGTGAGCTGCACAAGCCCCAGGTCCGCGAGCTCGCCGCGCGCGCCGGGTTGAGCGTGGCGGGCAAGCGCGACTCACAGGACCTCTGCTTCCTGGCTGGTACACGCCACAGCGACTTCCTCGAGCGCCACGGTGGACTTGGCAAGAAGCCAGGGCCGATCCTCGACGAGCACGGGAGTCCCCTCGGCGAGCACGCCGGCGCACACGCCTACACCGTCGGACAGCGCCACGGCCTCGGCATCTCCGCCACGCAGCCGCTGTACGTGCTGGCCACAGACGCCATCGCCAACACCGTCACCGTCGGTCCGCGCTCACAGCTGCTCACCCAGGAGCTGAGCGTTCGGGACGCGGTGCTCCACAGTGACGGCCGGCGTGTGGATGCGGTGCGGGTACGCGCCCACGGTCGGCGTTTCCCCTGTGGCCTGCCCGGCATCCCGGGCGCCGGACGCCACGAGCGCCTCGCAGTCCGGCTCGAGCACGCCGCTGAGCGGACAGCCCCAGGGCAGATCGCCTGCCTCTACTCGGGCGATCTGCTCATCGGCCACGGCACCATCACCTGACGGGACCGAGGGCCCTGCGCCGTACTTCGTCCTCGGTGGCTCGAGTACCGAGGCCGGGGGACACTCGCTTTCGCTCGCATCCCCGGTTCGGCCAGCACACTTCGCTCCCTGCGTCCGTGTCCGGCTTGACCCTGGGCCCCGTCAGCCTGTCCACTCGGGCCCTAAGATCGTCCCCACGATGATGACCTCCGACGAGATCCGTGAGCGCTATCTGAGCTTCTTTGAGGAGCGCCAGCACCGGCGCACGCCCTCGGCCTCGCTCGTGCCCTCGGCGCATGACAGCTCAGCGCTTCTGACGGTTGCCGGCATGCACCCGCTGAAGCCGTACTTCCTCGGACAGGAGACACCACCGGCGCTGCGTCTGACCAGCTGTCAGAAGGTCTTTCGCACGGTCGACATCGACAACGTCGGCAACACTGCCCGTCACCTCACGTTCTTTGAGATGCTCGGCAACTTCTCCTTCGGGGACTACTTCAAGCACGAAGCGATCGCATACGCCTGGGAGCTCTCGCGCGAGGTGTTCGGCTTGCGCGAGCAGGACATCTGGGTGACGGTGTTCGAGGGCGACGAGGAGCTTGGCCTCGGACCGGACGAGGAGGCGATCGCACGCTGGCAGGAGCTTGGCGTGCCGAGCGAGCGAATCGTTCGCTGCCCGCGCTCGGAGAACTTCTGGCAGGCCGGTCCGAGCGGGCCCTGCGGACCGTGCTCAGAGCTCTACCTCGACCGGGGACTGGAGTACGGCTCGCCGGAGGATCTTCCCGGGGGCGAGAACGAGCGGTTCCTCGAGTACTGGAACCTCGTCTTCATGCAGTACGACCAGCAGCCCGGCGCGGCCTCAAACGGTGCGAGCTCGTTGCTGAGGCCCCTGCCGGAGAACAACATCGACACGGGCATGGGTCTCAACCGGATGGCGGCCATCCTGCAGGGCAAGGAGTCGGTGTTCGAGACCGACCAGTTCCAGCCCCTGATCGACCTCGGGCAGGCGCTATCGGGCAGGAGCTATCGCGAGGACTTCTCCACAGACCGGGCCCTGCGCATCCTCGCCGACCACTCCCGTGCGATGACTTTCCTGCTCGCCGACGGCGTCGTGCCCTCGAACGAGGATCGCGGCTATGTGCTGCGCCGGGTGATGCGCCGCGCGATCCAGCAGGGACGCTCCCTGGAGCTGGAGCCCGGCTTTCTCATCCGCTATTCAGAGCGCGTGCGCGAGTTGATGGGCGCCTCCTACCCCGAGCTCGCAGCGAACGCGGAGGCGATCGACATGTGGCTTGCCACCGAGGAGGAGGGCTTCGGGCGGACGCTCGAACAGGGGCTGCAGACGCTGCGCTCTCACATCGAGGCCGCGCGCGAGGCCGGCCACGACTCCGTGCGGGCTGAGGACGCCTTCGTCCTGCACGACACCTATGGCTTTCCCTATGAGATGACCAGCGAGCTGCTGGCGCAGGAGGGCATCTCGATCGAGGGTGACTTCGAGAGCTTGATGGAGCGCCAGCGTGCTCGCGGACGCGCTGGAGCACGCGCCGGTACGGGTGCGGCTGGTGGTGCAGACGTGCGCAAGCTCGCCGGCTCGTTTGCCGGGGAGAGCGGGTTCGCGACGCAGTTCACCGGCTATGAGACGGAGGAGCAGCAGACGACCTTGGGTGCCGTGCAGAACATCGCCGCGGGCAGCAACAGCGATGGGCTCTCCAACGGCTCCAGCGGCGAGCGCTTCCTGGTCAAGCTCGCCGAGTCGCCCTTCTACGCCGCCGGAGGCGGGCAGGTCTCCGACGCTGGCACGATCGAGTGCGAGGGAGGAGACTGCAGGGCACGCGTGGAGGAGGTGTTCCGCCTCGGCGACGACCAGGCCCTGACGGTGGTCCTGGAGGAGGGCGAGCTGCATCCCGGCGAGGTCGTGATCGCGAAAGTCGACCGCGTGACCCGACACGCCACCCAGTGCAATCACACGGCCACCCACCTGCTGCAGGCAGCGCTACGAGACATCGTCGGTAGCCACGTGCGGCAGGCCGGCTCGTATGTGGGCCCGGACAAGCTTCGCTTCGACTTCAGTCACGGCCAGGGGCTCAGCGAGGCTGAGCTGCTGGCGGTCGAGGATCGCGTGAACGAGTGGATCTCGCGCAACGACCCTGTGCGCGCGATCACGACCACCCTCGACGAGGCGCGCAGCCTCGGCGCGATGGCGCTGTTCGGTGAGAAGTACGGCGAGGTGGTGCGGATGGTGCAGATCGGCGACGGCCACTACTCGCGTGAGCTGTGTGGCGGAACGCATGTCAGTGCTACGGCGGAGATCGGTCCATTCCGCATTCTCAGCGAGACGTCGAGTGCTGCCAACGTGCGGCGCATCGAGGCCGTGACAGGACCAGCGGCGGTGGAGCTTCTGCGTGGCCACGATCGTCTGCTGTTGGGGGCGTCGCGCGAGCTGCGGGCACGCCCCGAGGACGTGCCCACCGCAGTGGCGAGTCTTCTCGCCGAGCGCAAGCGACAGGAGAAGGAGCTCAAGCAGGGCGGCTCGTCGACTGGGGGCGCCGGGCAGCTCGACATCGACGGGCTCCTTGCCCGCGCTGAGGAGATCGAGGGAGCGAAAGTGCTCGCGACAACCGTCGAGGTCCCCGACGCCAAGGCGTTGCTGGACGTCGTCGATCGCGTCAAGGGCCGGTTGGCAGACGCGGCAGTCCTGCTCGGAGCAGCGGCCGATGGCCGCGTGCATCTGGTCGCAAGCGTGGCGCCCGCGCTAGTTCAGCGCGGCGTGAAGGCCGGTGCGGTGGTCAAGGCGGCCGCTGAGGTCGTGGGCGGGGGGGGAGGGGGTCGCGACACGCTGGCCCAGGCCGGTGGCCGCGACCCTGAGCACCTCGATGCTGCGATCGAGGCGGCCCGTTCCACGATCGCGTCGGCTCTCGCCGGGTAGCCGTCAGCCGTGCGGGTTCTGGCCCTCGACTATGGAAGTGCCCGCTGTGGGTGTGCGGTGAGCGATCCCACCGAGACGATCGTCACACCGCTTGCTGTTGTGGTGCGACCGGGAAGCAGGCGTGGCCTGACCCAGCTCCACGAGCTCGTGCGAGAGCGTGAGGTTGGGCGCGTGGTCGTGGGACTGCCACTGTCGCTGGCCGGCAGCGACACACAGCAGACCCGCGAGACCCGCGAGTTCGCCGAGCGACTCGCCCTGCGCCTCGGCAAGGAGGTCCCCGTTGAGATGCACGACGAGCGCTTCACCACACGAATGGCCCAGCGGATGGAGGGCAGTCCCACCGCCAGCGAGGACTCGCGCGCGGCGGCCCATCTGCTGGAGAGCTGGCTTGCCCGTGGATCGCGTTAGGGTCCTGGGTCTTGTCTCGCGGTGATCGATCACGAGAAGGCGAACGCACAGCCGAGGAACGCGAGCGCGATCGTGAAGAGCGCGCGCGTCGCCGCGCGCTGCGCTCCGGGAGCCCGTTTCCACCCGCGAGCGAGCAGCCGCCCGAGATGCCCTTCGAGCAGTCGGATCACCCCGTCGTACAGCCTCCGGAGCTTCAGGGCGATCCGCCGGTGCCAGAGCTGCCTGAGGAAGCTCCGCTGCTACCAGGTCCTCAGGAGCCCGATGCTCAACCCATCGAGCCCGACACCGAGCTCGAGCCGCCGCCGGAGGGGCATACCGCACCGGCCTACGAGCCGCACGCCGAGCTTGAGCAGACCCAGCCCCACGATGTGCTCGCCTCCTTCGAGGTGTCGCATGATGAGGCCGATGTCCAGCCGCTCGAGCACCACGAGGCGATTCGGCCAGCCGAGCAGGCACATGACCCCGCTCCCGTGGCTCCCCCCGCGCCTCATGGCGACGAGCCGGAGCCACCCACTGGGCACGAGCCTCACGAGGAGCCAGAGCCGCGAGGAGCCGAGCCAGCGCCCCGTGGGGCGCCTCGACGCCAGGTGGTCATCCGGCGCGCATCGGCGGGAGCGCCCGTGATGGCCCCCGGCCGCTCGCGTCGTGCTCGCCGCTCCCCGCTCGCACGCGTGGGCGTCCTGGTGGCGCTGACGGCGATCGTGGTCGCGGCAGTGGTGCTGGTGGCGAAATCGCTCCACGGTGAACATCAGGCCAAGGCACCGGCCGAACCCGTTCCGGTGAGGGTGCTGATACCCGAGGGCGAGACGCGTGCGCAGATAGCGCTGCTGGCCGCCAAGGCAGGGCTCAAGGGCAGCTACACAATCGCCTCACGGCGATCCTCGCTGCTCGATCCGGCTCACTACGGGGCGCCACACGGAACCCCCGACCTCGAAGGCTTCCTGTTCCCGGCTACCTACGACATGAACCCGGGAGACTCGGCTGCCCGGCTGGTGGCCAAGCAGCTCGCGGCCTTCCTTGAAAATTTCCCCCACGGGGACATTGCGCGTGCTCGTGCCCTGCATGTGACTCCCTATCAGCTGCTGACCGTGGCCTCGATGGTCGAGCGCGAGGCGCAGGTGCCCGGGGACAGGCCGAAGATCGCGGCAGTGATCTACAACCGGCTGCGCGAAAATATGCCGCTGGGGATCGACGCCTCGATCTACTACGCCGTCGAGCAGCAGAAGGGGATCGCCACCTACACCCACGAACTGACCGAATCCGAGCTCCACATCGACTCGCCCTACAACACCCGCACCCACACCGGGCTGCCGCCCACACCGATCTCCAATCCAGGGCTGGTCTCGATCGAAGCGGCCGCGCACCCGGCTCACGTCTCCTACCTCTACTACGTGGCCGGAGCCGACGGCTGCGGCGAGCAGGTGTTCTCCAACACGCAGGCCGCCTTTGAAGCCAACGCCGCGGCCTACCAGGCGGCGGTGAAGAAGAACGGCGGGCACCCGCCTGTCTGCAAGCACAAGTGATGCACCGTCTCGGCGTGCTCGGCTGGCCCGTTGCGCACAGCCGCTCGCCGGCGATGCACAACGCGGCGCTGGCGGCGCTTGGGATGCACGATTGGCACTACCAGCGGCTGCCACTGCCGCCGGCGCTGTTCGAGCAGACCGTCAGGGCTCTGGGGGGCTCGGGCTTCGTGGGAGCCAACGTCACAATCCCGCACAAGCAGGCCGCGCTCGCGGTGGCCGACCAGGCCAGCGCCGGTGCCAGTGCGATCGGCGCTGCCAACACCCTCAGCTACCTACCCGACGGCACGATCTCCGCCGAGAACACCGACGCGCCCGGGCTGATCGAGGCACTCGAGCAGGATGTACGGGGGCTGCGTGCGCTCGTGCTCGGAGCGGGCGGCAGCGCACGCGCGGTCGTGTGGGCGCTGCGCGAGGCCGGCGCGAGCGAGATCTCGATCTGGAACCGGACACCGGAGCGGGCGCAGGAGCTAGCGAGCGACCTCGGCGCACGCGCCGTGCCCAAGGCGCTTGCGGCGGATCTGCTCGTCAACTGCACCTCTGTCGGTCTAAACGGCGGCTCACAGGGCACTTCGCTCGAACGCTCGGCCACTGAGGAGCAGGCGCTCAACCAACTCGGTTTGACGTTCGATCAAGTCGGTGAGTACTCGAATGTCGCAGATCTCGTCTACCGCTCAACACCCACACCACTCCTTGCCGCCGCCCGCGAGCACGGGTCGCGTACGGTGGACGGACTCAAGATCCTCGTCGCTCAGGGGGCGCTCAGCTTCGAGCTGTGGACGGGCAGGCAGGCGCCCCGTGAGGCCATGGCGCGCGCCGCAGCGGACCCTCACGAGGTGGATTAGCGCACCGAGGCGCGGTGGGCCTGAACGGGCCGCCAGGCCTGGGGGGTGCTTGCGATGAGCGACGTGCCTCAGCAGGCCGACCCGGACCTGCACGCCATCTTCGGCATCGACGGAGAGGACGAGCGCTCGTCCGAGCCGGTGATCAGCGTCGAGCGTTCTGCCTCCGAGGATCAAGGGCTCGAGGTCGATAGTTCTCCTGAGATCGAGGTCGAGCGTGTCCTCGAGAGCGAGCTGCTCGAGGACGAGCGCTCGGGCGGCGCCTTCCAGATGCCCGCGGCCGCGCCTGTCGAGGAAGTCGATCCAGACACGGTGGGCATCACCCGGCCGTCTCAGCGCGGCTCCTCATCGCAACGGTTCCTGACCGACGTGATCGTTGCGATGGGACTCGTCTCACGCAGCCAGGTCGACGACGCGCTCGAGAGCTCGCGCAACCTTGGCATGACCCCTGAGCGTGTCCTGCTCGACAACGGCGCTCTGACTCAGGACGCCCTCTCGCGCGCGCTGGCCGAGCGCTATGGGCTCGATCATCTCGATCTTGGTGTGTTCACGGTCGACATGAGCGCCGCCAACCTGGTCAGCACGACGGTCGCCAAGCGCTACCAGGCCGTGCCCGTGGCGTTCACCGACCAGCGCACGTTGCTGGTGGCCATGGCCGACCCCTCCAACGTGCTGGCGGTCGACGACATCGCGATCATGACTGGGCACGAGATCCGTGTGGCCGTTGCGCCGCCCGACGACATCGCTGCGCTGATCTCGCGTCTGGATCGCCTCGAAGATGTCGTCGGAGCTCCGGGCGAGGGCTTTGCCGAGGATGAGGAGGACGGCGGCGAGGTCGTAGCGCTGCATGAGACATCGGACGACGCGCCGGTCATCAAGCTCGTCAACCAGCTCGTCGCCCAGGCCGTCGAGCGAGGGGCCTCGGATCTGCATCTCGCGCCCGACGGGCGTGAGACGCGCGTGCGCTTCCGCATCGACGGCGTGCTCCAGGATGTGACGACCGTGCCGCGCAGGATGGCTGCAGGGGTGGTGTCGCGCATCAAGATCATGGCCGAGCTGAACATCGCCGAGAAGCGCATTCCCCAGGACGGGCGCGTGGGCCTCGTGGTCGACGGGCGCCACGTCGATCTGCGCGTGGTGACGCTTCCCAGCGTGCACGGCGAGGGTGTGGTCATGCGTGTGCTGGACAAGGCCTCGGTGGTGGTCGAGCTGGACAGGCTCGGCATGGCCGACGTCGAGCGCGAGCGCTTCGAACGCGCCTGCCGCGAGACCCATGGCGCGGTGCTCGTGACGGGGCCGACCGGCTCGGGCAAGTCGACCACCCTGTATGCGGCGCTGCAACTCCTGAACACGCCCGAGAAGAACATCATCACCGTCGAGGATCCCGTCGAGTATGAAATGAGCGGCCTCACCCAGGTCCAGGTCTCGGCCAAGATCGGGCTGACGTTCGCCGCCGGGCTGCGGGCGATGGTGCGCGCCGATCCCGACGTGATCATGGTCGGCGAGATCCGCGACCGGGAGACCGCCCAGATCGCCGTCGAGTCGGCGCTAACGGGACACCTCGTGCTCTCCACGCTTCACACCAACGACGCTCCCTCGGCCATCACACGTCTGATCGAGATGGGGATCGAGCCGTTCCTGGTTGCCTCTGCGCTCGACTGCGTGGTCGCGCAACGCCTGGCCCGAATGCTCTGCCCAAACTGCAAGAAGCGCACGATCATCCCCGCCCAGGTCCTGATCGACAGCGGCTATCCGGCCCGCGTGGAGATCGAGGCCTACGAGCCTGTCGGCTGCAGGCGCTGCGGAGGTAGCGGCTACCGCGGCCGGGTGGGGCTGTACGAGGTGATGAAGATGACACCCGAGATCCAGACGCTGGCCCTCGAACGCAAGCCTTCCGAGGAGATCCGCGACGTGGCCGTGCGCCAAGGAATGACACGGCTGCGCGACGACGGGCTGCAGAAGGTCCGCCAGGGCCGAACTTCGATCGCAGAGATCGCCCGCGTCGTAGGTAGCAACTGAGCTCCAACTTTCGTCCAGGCGCCATGGCGTGTGGATCGCGGGGCTAATGGCCTCGCCCGGTTCTGTCGATGCGCAGACCCATGGACATAGATTTCGCAGATCTGCTGATGGAGGTTGTGAACCGCCGTGCCTCCGACCTTCACCTGAGCTCGGGGGCGCACCCGACGGTGCGTGTGCGCGGGAAACTCTCGCCGCTGGAGGAGTACCCGAAGCTCTCCTCGACCGACACGCGCGAGATCGTCTACTCGATCCTCACCGGCGACCAGCGCCAGCGCTTGGAGACGCACTGGCAGCTCGACTTCGCCTACTCGATCCCAGGTCACGCCCGCTTCCGTGTCAACGCCTACTACCAGCGTGGAGCGATCGGGGCAGCCTTCCGTCTCATCCCCTTTGGCCTGACCTCGATCGATGAGCTCGGGCTCCCGCCCGCGGTACACGAGTTCACCCGCAGACCGCGTGGGTTCGTGCTCGTAACGGGCCCCACGGGCTCGGGCAAGTCCACGTCGCTGGCGGCCATGATCGATGAGATCAACTCCACCCGCGACGAGCACATCATGACGATCGAGGACCCGATCGAGTTCCTGCACGCGCACAAGAAATGCCTCGTCAACCAGCGCGAGCTGGGCTCCGATGCGCAGAGCTTCGGCGACGCGCTGAAGGCCGCGCTGCGCCAGGACCCGGACGTGATCCTCGTTGGAGAGATGCGCGACCTGGACACCATCTCCACTGCGTTGACCGCGGCTGAGACCGGTCACCTCGTCTTTGCCACGCTGCACACACAAGACACCGCCCAGACGGTCGACCGCATCATCGACGTGTTCCCCGCCCACCAGCAGGGACAGGTACGCGTGCAGCTCTCTGTGGCCCTGCAGGGGATCATGACCCAGCAGCTGCTGCCCAACGCCGACGGTTCCGGACGGGTGGTCGCCACGGAGGTGCTCGTGCCCAACCCCGCCATCCGCAACCTGATCCGCGAGGGCAAGACACATCAGATCTACTCGGTGCTGCAGACGAGCTCGGCGGCTGGAATGCAGACGATGGACACCTCGCTGGCCACGCTCGTGCGCCAGGGCAAGATCACCCAGAAGCTCGCGGAAGCTCGCTCGGCCACACCCGACGAGCTCAGGCGGTTGCTGGGCGCAACGTCGCTGGCGGCAGCCTAGGCGCCCGGCATGAGCACCTACACCTTCAAGGCTCTCGACATCGCCGGCGGCAAGGCCCGCGGCGAGGTCGAGGCGGACTCCAAGCAGGCGGTCTCCGATCAGCTCAAGGGCCGCGGTCTGATCGTCCTCGACATCGCCGACAAGCACAGCTCGCGCGAGATCGA
>DATARM010000093.1:0-5970 GCA_036264155.1 Solirubrobacteraceae bacterium | reverse complement strand
GCATGCGGCCCGACCGGGGATCGCCCATGAGTGATCCCCTAAGTATCAAATCCAGTGAGCGGGAGCGGAACGAGGGTCAAGCTAGGCAAGGACGCAGGGAGCGAAGTGTGCTTCTGCACATGAGCGACTGAGGACGCCGCATAGCGCAGACCGTCGTTTCGCTCACTCGACCAGGCCGATGCGCCGCACGTAGGCGGTGATCTCGGCGCGCGAGGAGAAGCCGAGCTTCTCGATTGCGCGGGCGCGATAGGTCTTGACGGTGCGCTCGGCAACGTTGAGCTGCTCGGCGATCTCGGGGTTGGTGTAGCCATTGGCGATCAGGCGCACCACCTCGCGCTCGCGCTCCGACAGGGCGACGCCGTCGGTGCCCCCGTCCTCGCCGGTGGCCATCAGGGCACCGAGGCGTGGGTGCAGGTAGTTGCCGCCGGCGACGGCGAGACGGAAGGCTTGCAGCAGCTCGGCCGGCTCAGCCTCCTTGAGCACATAGCTGCGAGCGCCCGCGCGCAGCGCCTGGCGGGCATACTCGGGGTCCTCGCGCATCGTCAGGATCGCCACGGCGAGCGTGGGATGGGAGATGAACAGCGTCGGCAGAGCGCCGAGGCTCGAGCCCCCCGGCATCGTCAGATCGAGCGTAAGCAGGTCGGGCTTGTGCTCGCGCACTTCGCGCACGAGCGAGGGGATGTCGGCGGCTTCTGCCACCACCTCGAACTCCCCCACCTCCCGCTGTAGCACGGCGCGGATGCCATCACGGACGATGCTGTGGTCGTCAGCGATTATCACCCTGATCGGGCGAGAGACTCCTGGGGTGCCGACAGCGTCCATCTCCATGGTCATCGACAGTATCGGCAGCAGAGGACCGATCCTGAGGTCCCAAGGGGACGACACGATTCGGCACCGTTGGCTCTATCTACCGGCGCGAGCGGGTAGACGATGTTCAGGCTATGGAAACCCTCCACACCACCTGTGCCTGCGTGTGCAGCGCCCGCGGGCGCTCCCGTCGCAGCCACCGGCTAGCGTGACGGCGTGCGGTCAGTCCTCCAATCGCCCCGGCTGCGCAGGATCATCGCGGCCTACACCATCAACAGGCTCGGGACGTGGTTCGGGTATGTAGCGCTGTCGGTCACCGTGTTCGCCCATACGCACAGTGCATTGGGGGTGGCGGCTCTGCTGATCTTCGGGCAGGCGCTGCCGGCCTTTCTCGTTCCATCCCTTGTGGCCCGCATCGAGGCTTCCCCGAGACGAGCGCAGCTGAGCGCGCTGTATGGCTTCGAGGGACTCACGACGATCGGCCTCGCCGTGCTCCTCTGGAACTTCTGGCTGCCGGCGATCCTGCTCCTGGTCGCGGCTGACGGAACAGCGGCGCTCGCGGCGAGTGCGCTGCTGCGGGCCGAGGCGGCACGCGTCGCCCGAGTGGAGGCGACGGACAGCACCATGGCTCCGACCGAGCGAGACGGCATCGTGGAGGTCGCAGAGCGCAAGGCGAATGCAGCGCTGAACGCGGCTTTCTCCCTCACTTTCGTGCTCGGCCCGGCGCTCGCCGGCCTCGTGGTGACGCGGGCTGGCGGCCCCACGGCCTTGTTGATCGATGCTGGCACGTTCTTCGTCGGCGGGGCAATGCTGACCGACCTGCAGCCACACGTCGATGACGTGGCGCATGAAGGCGTCCGCGCACGCCTGCAGGCAGCCTGGGTCCACATTCAGGAGGTCTCTGCCCTGCGGAGGCTGCTGATCGTGGAGGCGGTGGCCCTGGTCTTCTTCGCTTCCGACGCGTCGATCGAGGTTCCCTATGCGAAGGCCACCCTGCAAGTCGGCGATCGAGGCTACGGGCTGCTGCTCACCGTCTGGGGCATCGGCGCAGTCGTCGGCAGCATCGCATTTGCTCGTGCCGTGCGACGGCCCGTGGGGACGATGCTGACCACAGGCACGCTCGCTGTGGGATTGGCCTATGTCGGGTTTGCTGTCGCTCCCTCGCTCCCCTTGGCGTGCGTCGCCGGATTCGTCGGCGGAGCTGGCAATGGCATCCAGTGGGCCTCGCTCCTCAGTGCAGTGCAGCAACTGACACCGGGAAACCTCCAGGGCCGGATCATGGGCGCCGTCGAAGGTATCAACGCCTTCTTTCCAGGTCTTGGCCTTGCGCTCGGAGGCGTTCTCGTTGCCGTCAGCTCGACCAGGACAGCGTTCATGATCGTCGGCCTCGGTGCGATCGCAATGACGGCCGCCTTCGTGCGCCTCGCGGCCGTCAGCGACCTCTCGCGTCCACCTGCTGCGAAGAACCCCGAGCCGGTGCGCGATCTGCCGGGCGAGTTGCGCGCGGGCATCCTCGTGGAGCCTGTGACGATCGATCGCCCGGAGGGCTGAGTCGCAGGCAGGACTCCGCCTGCACCTTAAGTGCTGCGTGCGATCGGTCGTTAAGGACGACAGGGACGCAATCCATGGCATCGCCACTGATCAGACGACTCTTTTGGACCGCCGAGGCCCTGACCCTGGCGGGCGTCAGCGTGGCAGCCGTGCTGCTGTCGCACTCCCAGGAATGGGAACCGACCACGCTGCTCGTGCTGTTGCTCGCGCTTGCGCTCGTCGCAGAGCGCCTCGAGTTCGAAATACGCAGACAGCATCTCTCGGCGTCGCTGGTGGTGCTCGTCCTGGCGATGTGCCTCCTCGGCCCCGCACCGGCCGTGGCGTTCGGCCTAGCCGTCACCTTGCCGAACTCGGTTGGCAGACGACTCTCGGCCAAGCTCTGGCTGAACAACCTCACGGCGTTCGCGGCCTTCCCATTGGTCGGAGGCCTCCTCTTCCGTGCCCTGAAGCCCGTCATCGGCGACGTCCATGACCCGCGGACGCATCACCTGACTCGAGGAGTGACCTTCGGGCTGGTCGTCTTCGGGGTGTTCATGGTCACCAACGGACTGAACTTCGCCGTGATCGCCGCCGAGTGGCGGGTCAGCAGGGGAGACGAGTTCTTCCGTCAGACGCGGGAACTGTTCCTGCCCATGCAGCCGGGGCAGCTAGTGCTGGGCGCACTCACGGCTGTCCTGGCCATCGCCTACACGAACCTGGGCCTGCCAGCGCTGTTCGGCTTGATCCTCGTCCTCGTTCTCTTCCAGTACCTGATCGCCGCGCTGCTGCGCTCAGAGGACCGGGCCGAGCAGTTGGATGCGCGCTCCAGACAGCTGGCCACGCTTCAGCTGGGAGTGCTGAGCACGCTGATCGAGACGCTCGCGCTGCGCGATCGGACGACGGCTCGCCACGCAGCCGCCGTCGCGCGCTATGCCCGCGCGTTGATGTCCGAGATCGGCGGCAGCGAGGACGAACAGGAGCTTGCGCACACCGCCGGGCTTCTGCACGACATCGGCAAGTTCGTGCTCCCCGACAGGATCCTCAACGCGGACATACTCTCCGACGAGGACTGGGCTGTCATCCGTCGCCATCCCCAGGACGGGGCCACGCTCGTGGGTCGACTCGATGGCTACGGACCGGTCGCCGACGTGATCCTCTATCACCACGAGCGCGTCGACGGCGCCGGGTACCCGGCTGGTCTGATCGGGAACGAGATTCCGCTGGGCTCACGGGTGATCGCCATCTGCTCGACCTTCGACACGCTGACCGCGCGCGAAACCTACCGCTCTCCGATGACTCCCCAGGACGCCATCGCAGAGCTGCGCCGAGTCGCAGGCCGCCAACTGGACGCCGATCTGGTGGAGCATTTCGTCACCTTGGTGCAGCGCGAGGGGCCTGCGACCTTCACCGACGGCGACAGCGCAGACTTCGCCGCCGAGCTCGCATTCGAGCAGCGTGTGCGCCAGATGGCCCAACCCAAGGCCCAGGACTGATCAGCACTCACGGGTCGGAGCGGGTTGCCGCTCCTTAACAGCGAAAGACGCCACACCCACCGGTTAAACCGGCTGCGTAGCGCCTTGTGCTGGGCCATTCGGCCTTGAGGACGGTTCTAGTTTTTCCAAACCACGTTGTTCTCCTTCGCTTTGGCCCCGAGGGGCGTGTTGCGAAGCGGCATCCCGTTGTCTCCATCGCACAGGCCAGCCGCCGCTTTGAGTAGGTTCGCACAGGATAGTACAGCTATGACGCTGAATAGTCACGTTGCGTAGCTTTGTGCATGGATGCTTGCAGTCTGCATCGCCCACGCCGTCCGCGCCGGGATCCCGTGGTCATCCCTGATCCTCAGTGGCAGAGCCGAATATCGGCCTTTTGCAGCGATATCCAATCTGTATTCGCGGGCCGCGCGATGTCGCTGCGGGAAGGATTTCGGTCGCCCGCGCAGACGCAGCAAGGGCAAAAGCGGGCCAAACGTCCACAAAGCTCGATCGGGCTCAAGTTGTGTGCGCGTGCGGACGAAACATGACCCATGTCACCCACTCTTTCGCCCGCAGTCGCCCGTAACGATCGGCGTCTCGTGTTCACAAGCTCGCAGGCGGCCCAGTACTTGGGCGTGTCGCTGGCCACCATTCGTCGCTGGACGGACGCGGGTCACATCAGCTGCTTTCGCACACCCGGCGGGCAGCGGCGCTTCTCACGCGATCAGCTCGACGAGTTCATCTCCTCGATGCAGCACGACGCGCCCGCCGCTCACAACACCGGCCAGAGCGCCGGCGCCAGCGTCGCCTAGCTCGCGAGGCGTCCGAACTTCTCGCGCAGGCGGCGATAGAAGGACGAGCCGGGGAGCTGGGCTAGCGTGCCCACCTCACCCACGAAGCGAGCGGCGATGGTCGTGTCCGGTTCGATCGCGCCCACGGGACGCCCATCGACGGCCACATCGAGCGGCTCGCGCGAACGGTTGTGGACCGTGAGGCGATCGCTCGGCGCGACCACGAGCGCGCGCGCTGTCATCGAATGCGGCGCTATGAACGACACCAGAAAGCCCTCCACACCCCATGCCATCACAGGGCCCCCGTTGGCCAGGTTGTAGCCCGTGGACCCGGCAGGTGTGGCGATCACCAGGCCGTCGCAGCGCACACTTCCGGCCTCCTCCCCGTCGAGCGCATAGGCGAGCTCAGCCACCCGCTCGCCCACCTTGCGGTGGATGGCCACGTCGTTGATCGCCGTGTGACGCACGTCGCCGAGCTCGAGCACGATGCCGGGCAGGTGCAGCAGATCGAACTCGCCCCCGAGCGCCCGCCTGATGCCATCCTCGATCTCCTCAGGCTCCACCGTGGCAAGGAAACCGATCTCACCGAAGTTGATGGCGAACACCGGCACTCCCGTGCCGGAGTAGCTCTGCAGCGCACGCAGGATCGTGCCGTCGCCGCCCAGCACGATGCACAGCTCGACCTCGCCCTTGACCTCAGCGTTGAGGGCCAAGCCCGGCCCAGGCGCCAGCCCATGCTTGGCCGTCTCCTCCGCGTCAAAGCGCAGCGTGACACCCGCCTCGGCCGCCCGCGCGCTCAGCAGATCGAGGGCCTCCCGCGTGTCGTCGGGGCGGCGGTGGGTGAACACGGTGATCTCCCTCACGGCTCCACCTGGCGTGCCATCGCCTCCAGCTGCGCCGCCTCGCGCGTGCCGAGCCCACGAGCGGGGTCGGCCAGCCAGATGAAAGTCTCACGGTTGCCCTTTGGTCCCGGCAGCCCCGAGGAGTGGTAGCCGAGCACGGCTGCCCCCAGCGACAGCGCCGCCTCGCCCACGCCGAGCAGCGCCTCACGGCGATCGTCGGAGCCGCGGACCACGCCGCCCTTGCCCACGCGGCCCCGTCCCAGCTCGAACTGCGGCTTGACCAGCGCCAGTACGTCGTAGCCGCTCGCAAGACAGCCGAGCACGGCGCCGAGCACCTTGGCGAGCGAGATGAAGGAGACGTCGATCGTGGCCAGGTCGGGAAGCGCTTGGGGCGGTGAGCTGGCTGCTGGCAGCGCCTGGGGCGTGAGCGAGCGGGCGTTGGTGCGCTCCATGACCGCCACGCGCGGGTCGGTGCGCAGCGCATAGTCGAGCGTGCCATAGCCGACGTCCACCGCGATCACCTCGCGC
>DATARM010000077.1:0-6774 GCA_036264155.1 Solirubrobacteraceae bacterium | reverse complement strand
CTCGCCCTGGCCATCATTGTCGGCGCAAGGCGATCGCGGCGGTGTCATCGCTGAGCGCTCCTGCCTGGAAGTCGGCGAGCCCATTGGCGAGGCCCGCGATCAACTCTGCAGCGCTGGCAGTGCGCATGGGGGCGAGCGTAGCGCGCAAGCGCTCCATTCCGAAACGCTCACCTCCCTCGCCGCGCGCGTCGGTGACGCCGTCTGTATAGGCCAAAAGCGTTGTGCCCTCGGGCAGCTGCACCTCGTGCTCGCGCCAAGCGACATCGGCGAAGGCCCCGAGCAGCGGCCCATGCGCACCGAGCTCCTGCACCCCGTCCCCGGAGATGCGCAATGGCAGCGGATGGCCGCCGACGGCGATCCACGCATGTTCGCCCCGCAGACGCAGGCACAGGGCGGTGCACACCGACAGGGTCGCGCGCTTCTTGAGCGTGGCGTCGATGAAGGCCAGCAGGCCGGCGGGGCTCGGTTCGAACTCTGAGGCGCTGCGCACGGTGTGCCTGACCAGAGCAGTCAGGGCCGCGGCCTCGATGCCCTTGCCGGTGACATCGCCGATGATCATCAACCAGTCTTCGCCGACGGGCCAGATGTCGTAGAAGTCGCCGCCCACCATGCTCGCCTCGAGAGCCGGTGTGTAGATCGAGGCGAGCTCGTATCCCGGCACCTCGGGCAGCCGCTCGGGCAGCAGGCTCTGCTGCAGCGTGCCCGCGATCTCAGATCGCTCGCTGTAGAGCCTCGAGTTCTCGATCGCCACAGCCGCGCGGGTGGCCATCTGCTCGGCCAGCTCCACGTCCTGGCGATCGAGCACGCGCGCGGACTCTGCGCTTACGAGCGTGAGCGCGCCGAGGACCCTGCTGCCGAGCTTCATCGGGACGATCAGGACGGAGCGGAACCCCACGGCGCGCAGCAGCTCCAGATGTCTCTCATCAACGGCTGCTCCGGCAAGCAGCTCGTCAGCGATCTCGGGATAGAGCAGCGCCTCGCCCGTGCGCCTGACCAGTCCGAGTCCCTGCTCAGGATCTAGCTCGTCGGGCACATAGCGGCGCAGTTCTTCGGCCAGGCGCAGCCGCTGCGGATCGACGTGGACGACGGCCACCGTCTGACGTCCGCCGAACTTGTCGAAGAGGTCCACAGCGCACCAGTCCGCGACGTCGGGCACAGCCAGAGCGGCTACGTTGCGCAGCGTCTGCTCGTAGTCGAGTGAGGAGGCGAGCGCTGCGCTGACCTCGGCGAGGAAGGCGTTCTGGAGCTCCGAGCGCCGCTGCTCGGTGACATCCTCGATGATCATGATCGTGGCCTCGACCGCGCCCTCGTCGTCGAGCACGGGGGCCGCCTTGAGCAGGTTCCAGCGCCGCTGCCCGCTGTGACGGTGAACTGTCTTGATGAGTAGCGGATCGGGCTGCTCGCCGTGCAGGATCCGTACCGAGGGGATGTCGCGCATCGATATCTGCTGGCCCGCGTCGCCGCTCACGATGTAGTCCTGCATGATCGACGCCGGCGGGGTGTCGCGCAGCTGCTCCTGCGTGTCGAAGCCGAGGTACTCCAGGGCGGCGCTGTTTGCGTAGGCGATCCGTTCGTCGCGGTCGCGAATCGTCACGGGATCGCCGAGCGAGCCGACGATCGCCTCGAAGCGACGCTCGCTGCCCCTGAGGGCGTGGCGCAACTGCTCGACCAGTCGCTCATGCTCGTGCTCGGTGGGCTCCTGCGCCATCGTGTGCATTATCCCGCTCGGTGTGCGCGCCGCGGGTGTCTGTGTGCAGTACCTTCAACCCCCGTGCAACTCGACGAGCTCACTCAGGCTGTCTCCCGCGACGAGGTCGACACTGTGCTGCTGGCCATGACGGACATGCAGGGCCGGCTGCAGGGCAAGCGCCTCACAGCGACGCACTTCCTGAACGAGGTCGCCGAGCACGGCGCCGAGGGCTGCAACTACCTGCTCGCTGTCGACGTGGACATGCGCACCGTGGACGGCTATGCGATGTCCTCGTGGGAGCGCGGCTACGGGGACATGCTGCTGGTGCCCGACTTCGACACCCTCCGAACCGTCCCCTGGCAGGAGGGCACGGTGATGTGCCTGGCCGACGTGGCCTGGCTGGACGGGTCCGAAGTGGCGCCCTCGCCGCGTCAGATCCTGCGCCGCCAGCTTGGACGCCTGGCCGAGCGCGGCTGGAGCGCCAACGCGGGCACGGAGCTGGAGTTCATCGTGTTCCTCGACACCTACGAGGAGGCCTGGCACAAGGGCTACCGCGACCTGCGTCCGGCCAATCTCTACAACGTCGACTACTCGCTGCTGGGGACCGCCCGCGTGGAGCCCCTGATCAGGCGCATCCGTAACAGCATGGGCGCGGCGGGGATGGTCGTGGAGGACTCCAAGGGCGAGTGCAACTTCGGCCAGCACGAGATCAACTTCCGCTACGCCGAGGCGCTGCGCACGGCTGACGAGCACGCCATCTACAAGAACGGCGCCAAGGAGATAGCCGCCGATGAGGGCATGGCGATCACGTTCATGGCCAAGCTCGACGAGCGCGAGGGCAACTCGTGTCACATCCACTTCTCGCTGGCCGACGCCGACGGACCCCTGTTCGCGCGCGAGGAGCAGATCTTTCACTCGTTCCTAGCGGGCCAGCTGGCGTGCTTGCGCGAGATGACGATGCTGCTGGCGCCGCACATCAACTCCTACAAGCGCTATGCCGCCGGCACATTCGCGCCGACGGCCGTGGCGTGGGGTCATGACAACCGCACGTGCTCGCTGCGCGTGGTCGGGCACGGCCCGTCGCTGCGCTTCGAGAACCGCGCCGGGGGCGCCGACTTGAACCCGTATCTGGCGCTCAGCGCGATCGTCGCCTCGGGCCTGCACGGGATCGAGGCGGGACTCGAGCTCGAGGACGCGTTCGAGGGCAACGCCTACCTGGCCGAGCGCCCGCGGCTGCCCGCGACGTTGGGTGAGGCGCGCGAGCTGTTCGCCGCCAGCGAGGTCGCACGCAGCGCTTTCGGCGAGGATGTGGTGGCGCACTACCTCAACGCCGCCGATGTCGAGCTGGCCGCCTTTCAGTCGGCGGTCACCGACTGGGAGCGGGTGCGGGGGTTCGAGCGGCTGTGAGCCGTGCGGGATGGGAGAGCGATGGTGGGCGTTCCTGAGCAGCGCCCCGCGAGCGCCGGGGTACTCACGCCGCCCGAGGCTGTGTTTGCGCCGGTGCGCTCCTACACCGCCTTCGAGGAGACCGTCGAGCGGCTGGGCACGGCGATCAAGCTGGGTCTGCTCGCGCCGGGGTCGCGCCTGCCGGCCGAGCGCGAGCTGTGCGCCCGGCTGGGCATCGCGCGCTCGACGCTCCGCCAGGCGCTGACGGCGCTCGGGCAGAGCGGTCACGTGTTCGCCACCCGCGGACGCCGCGGCGGCACGTTCGTCTCAGATCCCCAGCCGCCGGCCGACCCGCCCTCAGCCGAGATGCTGGCCCAGTGGCGCCAGACCTGCGACCAGCGCCTGGCCGTGGAGCTGGGTGTGGCCATGCTCGCCGCCCAACGGGCCGAGCCGGCCGACCTGGACGCGCTCGACGAGGTCGCAGAGACGCTCGAGGCGACGCTCGAGGACTTCGCCGCCTACCGCCAGGCCGACATTCGCCTGCATGTGGGCCTCGCCGAGGCCACCCGCTCGCCGCGACTGGTCCAGGCGGCGACCGAAGCACAGGGTGCGATGAGCGACCTGATCGCCTACATCGCCCACCCCCCCCAGGTCCTCGCCTCCTCCAACGCTCAGCACCGTCGGCTGCTGGCCGCCGTGCGCGAGGGCGACGCTCTGCGCGCGGTGCGCGCAATGGCAGAGCACCTGCAGGGCACCGAGCACGTGCTCGCGGGACTGCTGCCCGGTCACTGAATCCCCGCTCGGCCATCTGGGCGGCCGCCGTTCGCGATGTTTGGCCGCGCGGGCTATTGACTTCCATCGGCGTTCGCGCGTATTGTCACGATTGAAGGGCGGATGTCCAAACCTTTTCTCCTCGAGGGGGCTAGCCGATGAGCACGACCGGGACTCTGAGCGCAGACGAGCAGCGCCTTGCCGAGCTGGGCTACAAACAGGAGCTGAAGCGCGGGTGGAGCGGCTTCTCAAACTTCGCCATCTCGTTCTCGATCATCTCCGTGCTGGCGGGCTGCTTCACCACGTATGGGCAGGCGTTCAAGAACGGCGGCCCGATCGCGATCTCGATCATGTGGCCGATCATCAGCGTGCTGATCCTGATGGTCGCCTTCTCGATGTCCGAGCTGGCATCGGCGATGCCCACCGCCGGTGGCATCTACTACTGGGCCTCCAAGCTCGGCGGCGCACGCTGGGGCTGGTTCACGGGCTGGTTCAACCTGATCGGCCTCGTCGCTGTGGTCGCCTCGGTCGACTACGTGTGCGCGACCTTCCTGATGAACCTGCTCGGCCTCTACAACGTGCATTTCATCTTCAACTTCACCAAGGCGGCCGCGGGTGAAAACGTCCACTACTCAGCCCATGTGAACTTCGCCCTGTTCGCGTTCCTGCTGATCATCCATGGGCTGATCAACGTCTTCTCCAGCCACCTCGTGTCGATCTTCAACGGCGTCTCGGTCTGGTGGCACCTGATCGGCGTGGCCGTGATCGTCGTGATCCTGATCGCCGTGCCGAGCCACCACGCAAGCCTCTCCTACGTGTTCGGCCACCGCGCCAACGCATCGGGCTTCAGCGGTCACATGTATTGGTTCTACGTGCTGCCGCTTGGCTTCCTGTTGACGATGTACACGATCACCGGCTACGACGCCTCGGCGCACGTCTCCGAGGAGACCCACGGCGCGGCCGAGCAAGCGCCCAAAGGCGTATGGCGCTCGGTGTTCTACTCGGCGGTGGTCGGCTGGATCGTGCTGCTGGCGATCACGTTTGCGATCCAGAAGAGCAAGGAGCCGGAACTGCTCAAAGCCGGCTTCCCGGCGCTTGCGATCTTCACGACCGCGCTCAGCTCGGCTGCCGCCAAGGCCGTCATCCTGATCTCCACCGTCGGGCAGATCTTCTGCGGGATGGCCTGCGTTACGAGCGCCTCGCGGATGACGTTCGCGTTCTCGCGCGACGGCGCCGTCCCAGGACACAAACTGTGGCGGCGCCTCGGCAAGAACCGCACCCCCACGTGGGCCGTGCTGTTCGTGTGCCTGTTCGCCATGATCGTGACCATCCCCGCCTACTTCCCCAACCATCTGGGCACGCCGGTGGCGTTCCTCGCGGTAACGTCGATCTCGGTGATCGGCCTATACATCGCCTATACGATCCCCGTGTTCTTGCGCTGGCGGATGGGCGATGAGTTCCAGGCGGGACCGTGGACGCTCGGCAACAAATACAAATGGATGAACCCGATCGCCTTCTGCTGGGTGGCGATCTGCGTGGTGATCTTCTGCCTCCCGTTCGCTCCCGAAGGTGTGTTCTTCAAGAGCGGCTTCAACTGGTCGGCCGTCAACTACGCGCCGATCGTCACCATTGGGGTCATGCTCGCGGTCACCATCTGGTACACGGTGTCGGCCAAACGCACGTTCACAGGTCCCGTGCGCACGATCGACGAGCTCGACGCGGCCGAGGCCCTGCCCGATATCGCGCAGTACCCGTAGGACCGAGCGCTTGAGCGAACTGCTCACAGTCCTCGAGCCCGCCACCGAGGCGGTGCTCGCCGAGATCCCGCGCGCGGGCCTCGCGGACGTCGATCGGGCGGTGGCCGCGGCCAAGGCAGCGCTGCCCGCCTGGCGTGCTCTTGCCCCCGGCGAGAGGGCGCGGCTGCTGCACGGCCTGGCGGATGTGCTCGCTGCCCACCTGGAGGAGCTGGCCGTGCTCGAGGCGCGCAACGCCGGCAAGGCGATCGTCGACGCGCGCGGTGAGATGTGGATGGTGGTGGACACCTTCCGCTACTACGCCGGCGCGCCCGAGCGCCTGCTCGGCGACACCATCCCCGTGGCCGGCGGACAGGCCTTCACTGTGCGCGAGCCCGTCGGCGTGGTCGGGCTGATCACGCCCTGGAACTTTCCCCTCACGATCGCCTCGTGGAAGCTCGCCCCGGCCCTCGCAGCCGGCAACACCGTGGTCTTGAAGCCCGCCGAGCTGACTCCCCTCACCTCGCTGCGCTTCGCCGAGCTGGCACTCGAGGCGGGGTTGCCCGAGGGCGTGGTAAACGTGGTGGCGGGGCCCGGAAGGACATGCGGCCAGTGCCTGGTCGAGCATCCCGACGTGGCCAAGATCGCCTTCACGGGCTCGACCGAGGTCGGGCGCTCGATCGCGGCGGGAGCGGCTCAGACGATCAAGCGCGTCACGCTCGAGCTGGGCGGCAAGTCGGCCAACATCGTCTTCGCCGACGCCGACCTGGAGGCGGCCGCCGCCGCGGCGCCATCGGCCGTCTTCGGCAACGCCGGGCAGGACTGCTGCGCGCGCTCGCGCATTCTCGTGCAGGAGCAGGCGCTGGATGAGTTCATGGGCCACCTCGAGCGCGCGGTGACGGCGATCCGGGTCGGCGACCCGCTCGACGAGAGCTCGGAGATGGGCCCGCTGATCTCGGCCGGCCACCGCGAGACCGTCGCGTCGTTCGTCGGTCCGGACGCGCCGGTGGCGATCGAAGGCTCCGCCCCGGATGGCCCGGGCTACTGGTTCCCGCCGACCGTGCTGTCGCCCGCGTCGAACAGCGACCGCGCGGCGCGCGAGGAGATCTTCGGCCCGGTGGCGGTGGTGATCCCGTTTGACGACGAGGACGAGGCGGTGCGCATCGCGAACGACACCATCTACGGACTGTCTGG
>DATARM010000060.1:0-11614 GCA_036264155.1 Solirubrobacteraceae bacterium | reverse complement strand
GGCGGGGGAAGCCTCGGCTACGCCTGCACCCTCTACGTCCCCCCCAAGGCCTTCTTCGAGGACCGCCAGTGGGGCGAGATGCAGGACTGGGAGAGCGCCCTGGCGCCTCACTACGCCGAGGCCCAGCGGATGCTTGGGGTGGTCGAAAACCCCCACGAGGACCCGGCCGATCAGCTTCTGCGCGAGCTGGGCGAGGAGCTTGGCGTGGGCGACTCCTACAAACACACGCCCGTGGGCATCTACTTCGGCGAGCAGGGCAAGACGGTGCCCGACCCGTTCTTCGGCGGCGAGGGACCAGACCGCACCGGCTGTCAGCTGTGCGGACGCTGCATGGTGGGCTGCGTGCATGGAGCCAAGAACACCCTGGTCAAGAACTACCTGTACTTCGCGGAGAAGCGCGGCGCTCAGGTGATGCCCGAACGCACCGTGGTGGACATCCGCCCGCTCGGTGCGGCTGACGGCAGCCAGGGCTATGAGGTGGAAAGCGTCCGCTCGGGAGCGTGGCTGAGAAAGGAACGTCGCGTTCAGCGTGCCCGCGGAGTGGTGGTGGCCGCCGGCCCGCTGGGGACCAACAAGCTGCTGCAGCGCTGTCGCCTGGAAGGCTCGCTGCCGCGCCTCTCCACCCGCCTGGGCGAGCTGGTGCGCACGAACTCGGAGTCGATTCTGACCGTCACCGTGCCCGAGGACTACCACGACGATCTGATCAAGCGGGTGGCGATCACCTCCTCGATCTACCCCGACCCCAACACCCACATCGAGACGGTCACCTACGGCGACGACGGCGATTCGATGCGCCTGCTCTACACACTGCTCACCGGCGACGGCACGCGCGTGACGCGACCGCTGAAGCTGCTCACCCAGATCCTGCTGCACCCCAAGCGCCTCGCACAGGTCCTCTTCGCCAAACACTGGTCGCGGCGCACGATCATCCTGCTGGTCATGCAGACGCTCGACAACGCGATCGCACTGCGCCCTCGCAAAGGACCCTTCGGCTCGTTCTGGCTGCAGACCGAACAGGACCCCGAGCGGCCCAACCCCACCTTCATCCCGATCGCCAACCAGAGCGCCGAATGGTTCGCCAAGCGCACCGGCGGCATCGCCCAGAGCTCGTTCACCGAGGCGATGTTCAACATCCCCTCGACCGCTCACATCCTCGGCGGGGCAGTGATCGCGCCCGACCCGAGCGAAGGGGTTGTGGACGCTGACCAACGCGCCTTCGGCTACGAGAACCTGCTCGTCTGCGACGGCTCTGCGATCCCGGACAACGTGGGCGTGAACCCGTCGCTGACGATCACAGCGCTGGCTGAGCACGCGATGAGCCAGGTGCCACCTGCGGGGGTTGACCTCGGCATCGGGGCGACCGCGGCCGCCCCCACAGCGGTTTAGCCTCCGGGCTATCGCCCCTCGAGCGCGGTCAGCGCGGCGATGTCTTCAAGGTCCACCGGCCTGGCGCTCGCACGCTTCATGTTGATGAGGTCGTCACGCCCGACAACAGCCAGCTCGAGGTCTCCGAGCTTGGGCTCGAGCGCACGGCTGCGCAACTCCTCATAAGGAGGGGCGCCAGGCGCATCGTGAAGGACGTCGAGAGCACCGTGCCTCGTGGCAAACTGCCACATCGTTGCGCGCGGCAGCATCGTCGAGTCGATCGCCAGATCCTCGCTTCCAGGATTGAGCACCCGCGCGTCGAGGGCGTTCAGGGCATCTGCCAGCCGAGCGAGGTTCGTGGCATCGGGGCGAGGGTAGATGTCGATGTCTATCGTCGTTCGCACGTGGCCGTGGGTCTGTACCGCGAGGCCACCGACGATCACGTAGTCGACATCGTGCTCGACAAGCGCCCGCAGGATTTGCTCGGCGTCGAGCGGGGTCTCAGCAGTCACCGTCGAGCTCCACGACCGCCTGGCGTAGGCGGCCCGCCAAGCGGTTGGCCGAGATGGCGAGCGCGAGTCGCTCCTGCGGCGGACGCGCCCGGGCGGCAGCGAGATGAACGGGATCCCACCTCCCTCGCAGCCGAGTCGCGCTCAGATCTGCTTCGCAACCCATCGCCAGGAGGAGCGCCCGCACCGTCTCCCAGTTAGGCGACGTCGAACCACGCTCGATCCGGCTGACGGCCGCTTGGGTGGTGCCTGCGCGCCGAGCAAGCGAACGCTGGCTGAGCCGGAGCTCGTGGCGACGTTCTCGAATTAGGCTCCCCGGTGTCTTGATATAGATAAGTATATCGTCCCGGGAGCGGTCAGACCGGCGGCGGCTGTCCATCATCGTGAGCGTGGCAAACGTGCCCAGTCCGGCGAGCGCCGCCGTGACGCCCACGACCGCGAGGCGGCCAGGGGCGCCGCCGCCTAACCGCAGCGCCGTGGAGCACCAGCCGCGGGGTTCTCAGCGAGCGCCGCCGGCCATGGCCGGCAGGATGACGAGCGTGTCGCTCTCCCCCACGGCCGTGTCCAGCCCGTTGAGGACGCGCACGTCCTCGTCGTTGAGATACACGTTGACGTAGCGGTTCAGCTCGCCCTCAGCGGAGAACAGCTGATCCTGCGTGGCTGGGTGGTTGACTGCGAGGTCGCGCAGCACCTCGCCGACGTTGCCGCCACTTGCGTTGAGCAGCTTCTCGCCGCCGACGGAGGCGCGCAGCACCGGAGGTATCTTGATCGTGGCCATGGCTCGTGCAGACTACCCGGCCGCGGCGCAGAACGCCTCGTAATCGGGGAACACGCCGAGCTCGTCGTCTTTGATGTCCTCGGGATCGCGCGAGCAGATCGGGCACTCGGGATCGCGGTGGACCTTGACCTCGGTCAGGCTGGCGGCCAGCGCGTCGTAGAGGAGCAATCGTCCGATGGCGGGCTCGCCGATGCTGAGCACGAGCTTTACGACCTCGGTGGCCTGCAGCAGGCCCATGGTGCCGGGAAGCACCCCGAGGACGCCGTTGGCGCCGCAGGAGGGCGCGAGCTCGGCCGGCGGCGGCTCGCGGAAGAGGCAGCGGTAGCAGGGGCCCTCGTAGGGCTTGAACACCGACAGCTGCCCGTCGAAGCCAAGGATCGAGGCGGAGACCACGGGGATCTTCAGGCGCACGGTGGCGTCGTTGAGCAGGTAGCGGGTGGGGAAGTTGTCCACCCCATCCACGATCACGTCATAGCCCTCGATGATCTCCATGATGTTCGAGGCGTCGATGCGCGTCTGGTACTTGACCACGTTGACGTCGGGATTGAGCGCGTGGATGGACTCCTCGGCCGAGTCGACCTTGGGGATGCCTACCCGATGGGTGGAGTGGATGACCTGGCGCTGGAGGTTTGACAGGTCGACGACGTCGTCATCGACGATCCCGAGCGTCCCCACTCCGGCCGCCGCCAGGTACAGCGCGGTGGGCGAGCCGAGACCGCCGGCGCCGAGCAGCAGCACCTTGGCGTCGAGCAGCTTCTGCTGTCCCTCGACGCCGATCTCGGGGATGAGCAGGTGGCGTGAGTAGCGGTCGCGCTGCTCTGCGCTGAGCGCTCGTGGCACCTCGACCTCGTAGCCGCGGTCCTTCCACAGGGTGATGCCGCCTGTCATCGAGCGGACGTGTTCGTAGCCGAGCTCCTCGGCGAGGGTGCGGGCCGCGTAAGCAGAGCGGTTACCGGAGGCGCAGTAGACGATCACCTGGGTCGAGCGGTCGGGCACAACACCCTCGATCCGCGACTCCAGGTAGCTGCGGGAGACGTGCTTGGAGCGGGGCAGGTGCCCGGCGGCGAACTCCTCGGCCTCGCGGACATCCACGATGGCCACGCCCTCGTGCATGAGCTCTTGGACCTCGGACGGGTCGACCTCTTCGATCTGGCTCTTGACCTGGCGGAGAAGCTCCGCTCCTGACGGGCTCATTTGAAACTCCTAAACCACACTCGGGTTTTACGGACTTCAGAAAGTATAGCTCGAAATCCAGGCCTCTCTGGCAGCCTCCAGAGGGGCTACCCACAGTTGCGCCAATCCACGGGATGATCGCTATTTGCGAGATCCAAAGCTCTTTTTGAGAAGGCATCGCTCTCCGGCATCCCAACTCCCATTGGATCGCCACGAGCCTGACGCGGAGGCGTCCCGGAAAGGAGAATTGATGAGGACAGATAGGGAGCCGGGCCCACACGAGAGGATTGTGCCTTCAGCCACGAGGCATGTGAGTGGTCGACTCGACCTCGGGGTCGACTTCGAGCGCTACCGGGAACCAGCGTGCAGGCGCTTCGTCAAGTCCGCATCGATGAAGGGCTACCACGTACGCCACGACCTACACGATCGAGCCCAGGACCTCTACAGCGACTTCTGGCTCACGTGGCTGAAGCACCCTCACCGCGAGCTGGTCGGTCCGGCGGTCCCATACATCGCCGGCGCGATGATGAACATGCTGCGTACACACGACCACCGAGGACGCAGCATTCGCGCATCGCAGATCGTGCTCGGCGACAGCCAACTGCTCTTGGAGTTCGCAAGCAGCGAGGCCGGAAGGAAGCGGACAGACGTTTTGACGGTGGACATCCCCACTGTGTACGACGTGGTGTTCCAGATGTCCTGCAGATCTCGATGAACTCCTCGGAGGGAGGCCGTGTCCGGGATGGCTGCCATCTACGCTCCCCGGATGAGCCCCCGGTGGCGGATCTTCCTGCCGGCCCTGGCCGCGGTGGCGCTGGTGGTCCTGATCGTCGCGATCGCGCTCGGCAAATCTTCCGGCGGCGACTCCTCGAGCGTCCTCAGGCCGTCTTCGGGCGAAGGCTTTGACGGAGCGGCGATCCCTGTGGGTCTGCAAGCGCCCGAGTTCACGCTCACAGACCAGTACGGCCACCGACTCGGCCCGGGACAGCTCCGCGGGAAGGTGACGGTGCTGAGCTTCCTGTACTCGGGCTGCGGGGCTCCCTGCGTGGTGATCGCCCAGCAGATACGAGGCGCGCTGGACGAACTGCCCGAAGCGGTGCCGGTGCTGATCGTGAGCGCAAATCCACGGGCGGACACGCCGGCGAACGTCAGACGCTTCCTCGCGCAGGTGTCCCTGACGGGGCGGGTGCGCTACCTGAGCGGCAGCCCGGCCCAGCTACAGGCGATCTGGAGGGCATACAAGGTGGTGCCCGCGAGCGCCGGCCGCAGGGCCTTCGCCGACCACGCCTCGGTGCTGCTGATCGACGGCAAAGGCAACGAGCGGGTTCTGTTCCAGTCCGAACAACTCACCCCGGAAGCCCTCTCACATGACATCCGCAGACTCCAGGCGGGCTAGAAGGCTCGCGAGGGGCTGATACCCTAGCTCGCAGGTAGGAAATCTTGCGATGATGTTCTCAACCAAGGCCGAGTACGGCATACGCGTGATGGTCGAGCTCGCTCGACGCTCGGGCGGCACGGGCGGAAATCCCGTACCCCTGGCGGAGATCGCGTCCCATGACGGACTGCCACTGGCCTACCTCGAGCACCTGGTTGCGCGCCTGCGCAAGGCCGGTCTGGTCGACTCGCGCCGTGGCTCGCGCGGCGGCTACCTGCTGGCCCGTCCCGCGGGCGAGATCACGATGGCCGAGGTGGTGGAGGCGCTGGAGGGCTCGATCGCCCCGATCGAGTGCATCTCGGAGGCTTCGGACGGCTCGATCGTGTGCTCGCGGGAGTCCAGTCCAGATCACGTGTGCCCCACCAAGCTGCTGTGGACACGGGTGCGCTTCTCGATCGTGAGCACCCTGCGCGAGACCACCCTTGCCGACCTTCTTGCTCCGAGGATGCCCGTCGGAGCGATCTTGCCAACCCTGCAACTCGGGGTGGGTGGGCATCCCATCCCCAACGGAGCCTGAACACCACACATGGCCGACCTAGAGATAAAAGACCTTCACGTCCGCACCGAGGACCGCGAGATCCTGCGCGGGGTAGACCTCGAGATCAACCGCGGGGAGATCCATGCCCTGATGGGCCCAAATGGCTCGGGCAAGTCGACGCTCGCGAACACCCTGCTGGGCCACCCCTCCTACGAGATCACCTCGGGGACGATCACGTTCAAGGGCCAGGACATCACCGAGCAGGAACCGCACGAGCGCGCCAAGGCGGGCCTGTTCCTGGCCTTCCAGTACCCGGTTTCGATCCCGGGGGTCTCGGTGGCGAACTTCCTGCGGATGGCGATCAACGCCAAGCGCGATGAGCCGATCCAGGTGAAGGAGTTCCGCAACCAGCTGCAGCACGCAATCGAGCTGCTGGACGTCGATCGGGCGTTCACCTCGCGCCACCTCAACGACGGCTTCTCGGGCGGGGAGAAGAAGCGCGCGGAGATCCTGCAGATGGCGATGCTCGCGCCGGACATAGCGATCCTCGACGAGACCGACTCGGGCCTTGACATCGACGCGCTGCGGACGGTGGCGGAGGGCGTGCAGAAGCTGCACGACGAGCAGGGCCTCGGCGCCCTGATCATCACCCACTACCAGCGCATCCTGCACTACGTGAAGCCGGAGTTCGTGCACATCCTGATGGACGGCCGGATCGTGCTCGAGGGCGGCGTCGAGCTGGTGGAACGCCTGGAGCGCGAGGGCTACGACGAGATCCGCCAAGAGGTCGGCGCCGGCTCCGCGGTGGCCGCCGGTGACAGCGGTGTCTGATCCGAGCGACGCGAGCACAGCGGCAGTGGTGAGCAACGGCATCGGAGCCACGCCGGCTCCGATGAAGGCGGGACGCCACCGCGAAGCGAGCCTCTACCACGCGCTGGCTGGAGCCGGGGCGGGCGATGGACGCACGCTCGAGCAGTTGCGGGCGGCGGCGCTCGAGGCGTATGAGGCCGCGGAGCTTCCCGTGTGGCGGCGCTCGGGCTTCTGGACGACCACCCTCCAGAACCTCGAGCTCGACGCGCTGGACGCGAACGCCAAGGGCAACGGCGTGCCGGAGGTGGTCACGCGCACCCTTCCTGACGGCCCGCGGGCGGGGCGGATCGTGCAGAGCGCCAGCGAGACAGTCCACCTGGAGCTCGACCCGGCGCTGGCAGAGCGCGGGGTGATCTTGTGCTCGCTGGAGGATGCCTTCAGCGACCATGGCGACCTCGTCGCACCCTGGTACTCGAAGCGCCTGACGATCGACCGCCACAAGCTGGAGGCCGGCAATGCGGCCTTCTGGAGCGGCGGGGCCTTCCTATATGTGCCTGGGGGTGTAGTGGTGGAGGAGCCGTTTGAGATCGTCTACGCGATCGACCGCCCCGGTGTGGCCCAGTACGGGCGGACGCTGGTCGTGGGGGCGCCCACGAGCGAGTTCCGCGTGCACGAGTACGACCTGGCGGAGGACTTCGAGGGGCAATCGCTGCACGCAAACGCGTTCGAGCTCTACCTGCAGGACGGGGCGCGCTGCCGCCTGGCCCAGCTACAGGACTGGGGCAGTGGCGAGGTGTATGACGCCTCGACGCGCTTCGTGGGTGTGGGTCGAGACGCCTACTGCCACTGGCTACCGGCGCTGCTGGGCGGGCACCTGGTGCGCCAGCACCTCGAGCTGGCGGTCTCGGAGGCGGGCGGCGACATGGCCTTCCGCGGGCTGCTGTTCACCGAGGAGAAAGAGCACCTGGATGTGTTCGCAGTGGACCTGCACGAGACGGGCCCCTCGGGCGGCGATGTGCACTGGCGCGGGACGGCCACGGGCGAGAGCCGGGCGAGCTTCGAGGGTCTGATCCAGATCAACCCTGGCGCCCAGCAGACGCACACCTATCTGCAGTTCCATTCGATGATGCTCTCGCCCAAAGCTCGCATCGATGCGATCCCGTCGGTGCTGGTGTCGGCCGATGACGTTTCGGCCTCGCACGGCGGCACGGTGGGCGAGCTGGACGAGAACGCGATCTACTACATGCAGACCCGTGGTCTGGACCGCCCGTCGGCGGTGCGGGTGATCGTGGAGGGCTTCTTCGAGCCGCTCGTGGCGGAGCTGCAGAACGAGGGCCTGGAAGAGATCGTGCGGGGGAAGGTCGCAGAGAAGCTCGCGGCTGCCCGCGAGGACATCGAGACGTATGCCACAAGTCGCTGAGCGGGATCTGATTATGAAGGCCCCCTCAGGGGGGCCGGGATGCGTTCGTGATGATTTCCCGATCTTTGCGAGGGGATCGAGCTCGGACGCCGATCGCCCGCTGATCTACCTCGACTCGGGTGCGACATCGCAGAAGCCGCAGGTGGTGATCGACGCACTGGCCGACCACCTGGCGGCGCACAACGCAAACGTGCACCGGGGCGTCTACGCCTTGGCACAGGAGGCCGACGCGGCCTACGACGAGGCCCGCAAACGGGTTGCGGCGTTCGTGGGTGCCGAGGCCCGCACGACGATCTTCACGAAGAACGTGACGGAGGCGATCAACCTCGTGGCCTACTCGTGGGGCCGGGCCCACGTGGGCCCTGGCGATGCGGTGCTGATCACCCAGATGGAGCACCACGCCAACATCGTTCCATGGCAGGTTCTGTGTCGTGAGCGGGGGGCGGAGCTTCGGTATCTGGAGGTGGACGAGCGCGGCGAGCTGTCGCTGGATGCGCTCGACGCGGAGCTCGCCCGTGGGGACGTGAAGCTGGTTGCGTTCGCCCACGTCTCGAACGTGCTCGGGACGATGAACCCAGTGGCGAAGATGACCGCGCGCATCCGCGCGGCGGGTGCCATCTCGCTGGTGGACGGCGCCCAGGCGGTCCCGCAGATGCCCGTTGACGTGGCGTCCCTCGGCGCAGACTTCTACGGCTGGACCGGTCACAAGGCGCTGGGTCCGACGGGAGTGGGCGTGCTGCACGGACGCGAGCAGCTGCTGGATGAGATGGAGCCCTTCCTCACGGGCGGCGACATGATCGCCTCGGTGGACTTCCAGACGGTGAGCTGGAACGAGCTCCCGTACAAGTTCGAGGCGGGCACCCCGCCGATTGCCGAGGCTGTGGGCCTTGGGGCAGCCGTCGATTACCTGTCGCAGCTTGGGATGGAGAACGTGCGCGCCCACGAGCAGGCGCTCACGGCCTACATGCTCGAGCGTCTGGCCGAGGTGCCGGGACTGCGGGTGGTGGGACCGCCGGAGGCGGAGCGTCGTGGCGCGCTGGCCTCGTTCACGATCGAGGGCATGCACCCGCACGACATCGCCGAGTTGGTGGACCGCGGCGGGGTGTGCATCCGCGCTGGGCACAACTGCGCACAGCCGCTGATGCGTTGCCTGGGCGTGGGCGCCACGGCCAGGGCCTCGCTCAGCGTCTACAACGAGCGCTCGGACGTCGACGCGCTGATCGGCGCCCTGATGAGCGGACGCGAGATCTTCGGGCTATAGCGATGGACGATCTCTACCGCGACTACATCCTCGAGCACTACAAGCGCCCCAGGAACTTCGGCGAGCTCGACCCCCATGACCTGGAGGCGCTGGAGCACAACCCCCTGTGCGGCGATGAGCTGGGCGTGCAGATCAAGGTGAGCGACGGGCGCATCGAGGACCTCCGCTTCCAGGGGCACGGCTGTGCGATCTCGCAGGCCGCCGCGTCGATCGCCTCGGAGGAGCTGCAGGGCATGAGCCTGGAGGACGTGGGCAAGCTGGACGCCGACTGGATGATCGACCTGCTCGGCATCCCCGTGTCGGCGACCCGGCGCAAGTGTGCGCTGCTGAACCTCAAGGTGGTCCGGGGCGCAGTCACGGGCGATAACGCCTGGCCCTCCTGAAACAAGTGACCATGGTACGATGACTATGGTCATGTTGAGCAGAACGATATCGGCGAGTCAGTTCAAGGCGAGATGCCTGGCGATGCTCGACGAGGTGGCCGAAACAGGCGATGAGATCGTCATCACCAAGCGCGGGCGGCCAGTGGCTCGGGTGACGGCGGCCACCGCGCCGGCGAGCCTGCGCGGCTCGGTGACACTCAACGAGTCCGACGAGGATCTCCTACAGCCGGTGGGCATCTCCTGGCACGCCACGAGCAGTTGATCGTCCTGGACACGCACGCCTGGCTCTGGTGGATGTCTGATCCCAAGCGGCTCTCTCGACCTGCCACGAAGGCGCTCGCCGAGGCAACGAGCATCGGCGTCTCGACGCTCAGCGCCTGGGAGATTGCAATGCTGACGGTGCGCAAACGCATAACCCTCGACCGGGATGCCGGTCTGTGGGTCCGCCAAGCGCTCGCCCAACCGCTGATGCAGGCGCTGCCGCCGAGCCCGGAGGTGGCTGTGGAAGCGGCACTCCTCGACGCCCGCAGGTTCCCGGGAGACCCCGTGGACCGCCTGATCTACGCCACAGCCCGCGCGATGCGCGCACCTTTGATCACCCGCGATGAGGCGATCCGGGCATTCGATCCGGTCACGACGCTGTGGTAGCCGTGTGCCCTCGCTGGGAGCCGGTGGCACCCGCGATACAATTCCTACTTCAGAGCACAGGATTCTGAAAGCGACTGTAGCGAGGAGCCTCATGGCCACGATTGACCGCACGAAGATCGTCAAACCCAGCCCGATCGTCGAGGATGACCAGGGGCAGCTCCGCGCTCGCCAGGGCATCTCGCGTGAGGTCGTCACGGAGCTCTCCAAGATCAAGGGCGAGCCCGACTGGATGGCCGAGAAACGCATCAAGTCGCTGGAGATCTTCGAACGCAAGCCCGTCCCCACGTGGGGACCGGACCTGAGCGGCCTGAACCTGGACGACCTCGTCCTCTACTCCCCCCCTACGGCTGGTCGCTTCAACAGCTGGGACGAAGTGCCAGAGGACATGAAGCAGACATACGAGGACCTTGGCATCCCCCAGGCCGAGCGCGAGCACCTCGCGGGCGTGGTGGGCGTGTGGCGCCAGGAGCCCGTGTACGAGGGCCTGAAGGAGGAGTACGCCAAGCAGGGGATCCTGTTCTGCTCGATGGACACGGCGATCACCGAGTACCCCGGGCTGGTGCAGAAGTACTTCATGAACAAATGCGTGCCGCCGCAGGACAACAAGTTCTCGGCGCTGCACGGCGCGGTCTGGTCGGGTGGAGCCTTCTGCTACGTCCCCAAGGGCGTCAAGTGCGACCTGCCGCTGCAGGCCTACTTCCGCATGGAGGGCGCCGGCGAGGGCACGTTCGAGCACACGCTGATCGTGGCCGACGAGGGCTCCGAGGTGAACTACATCGAGGGTTGCACGGCGCAGACCTACAGCGTCAACTCGATGCACTCGGCAGTGGTGGAGATCTTCGTACACGAGGGCGCCAAGGCCCGCTACACGACCGTGCAGAACTGGTCCAAGGACGTCTACAACCTCAACACCAAGCGCGCTGTGGTCGACGCCAACGGCACGGTCGAGTGGGTCGGCGGCTCGATGGGCGCCAAGTACGTGATGCTCTACCCCGGCTCTTTCCTAATGGGCGAAGGCGCACGCGCCGACCACCTCAACGTTGGCGTGGCAGGCAAAGGCGTGCACAAGGACACAGGCGCCAAGGTGGTGCACCTCGCGCCCAACACCACGTCGAACATCCTCGCCAAGTCGATCTCCAAGGACGGCGGGATCATGGGCTACCGCGGCCTGGTCAAGATGGGCCACAACTCCGCCGGCTCGAAATCGCGCGTGCAGTGCGACGGGCTGATGATGGACGGCGAATCGAAATCCGACACCTGGCCCGACATCCAGATCCAGAACCCACACGTGACGGTCGCCCACGAGGCCACCGTGGGACGCATCTCCGACGACCAGCTCTTCTACATGGGCTCG
>DATARM010000019.1:0-32322 GCA_036264155.1 Solirubrobacteraceae bacterium | reverse complement strand
AACGTGTCGAACTCCTCGACGATCGCGTCGAAGACCTCCTCCTCGTAGTCCACGAGATCCATCTTGTTCACGCACACGACCACGTGCGGGATGCCCAGCAGGGAGCTGATGAAGGCGTGGCGCTTGGACTGGGCGATAACGCCCTTGCGCGCGTCGATCAGCACGATCGCAAGATCGGCGGTCGAGGCGCCGGTGACCATGTTGCGCGTGTACTGCTCGTGACCGGGGGTGTCGGCGATGATGAAGCGGCGCTGCGCGGTGGCGAAGTAGCGGTAGGCGACGTCGATCGTGATCCCCTGCTCGCGCTCGGCGCGCAACCCGTCTGTCAGCAGCGAGAGGTCGAGGAAGTCGTGGCCCATGCGCTGGCTGGTCTGCTCGACGTGGGCGAGCTGATCGGAGAGCACCTGCTTTGAGTCGTAGAGCAGGCGGCCGATCAACGTGCTCTTGCCGTCATCGACGCTGCCGGCTGTGGCGAAGCGCAGCAGATCGGCGGGGCGCTCGGTGAGTCGTCTGAAGGCGGCCTGCGCGGTCTCGCCGGCGAGCGCCACCGCACCCGGCGCGGCGCTTGGCTCGGAGCCGTTGGAGCTGGATGAGTTGCCCGCCGCGCTCATCAGAAGTAGCCCTTGCGCTTGCGATCCTCCATTGCCGCCTCGCTCGCCCGGTCATCACCGCGGGTCTGACCGCGCTCGGTGATCTCGGTGGCTGCGATCTCGGCTACGACTGCCTCCAGCGTGGCCGCATCTGACTCGACGGCGCCTGTGCAGCTCATGTCACCGACCGTTCGATAACGCACATTGGTCATGAAGGGCTGCTCGCCTTCCATCAACTCGATGAACGGGCTCACAGCGTAGAGCATCCCGTCACGTGCAAACACCTCTCGCTCGTGGGCGAAGTAGATCGATGGCACCTCCAGCTGCTCCTCGAAGATGTACTGCCACACGTCGAGCTCGGTCCAGTTGGAGATCGGGAACACGCGCGCGTGCTCGCCCTTGTGCAGGCGGCCGTTGAACAGGCTCCACAGCTCGGGGCGCTGACGCTGAGGCTCCCACTGCCCGAACTCGTCGCGGAAGGAGAGGATCCGCTCCTTGGCCCGTGCCCGCTCCTCGTCGCGGCGCGCGCCGCCAAAGGCCGCGTCGAAGCGATGCTCGGAGATCGCATCGAGCAGCGTGACCGTCTGCAGCGCATTGCGCGAGGCGCGCGGACCGGTCTCCTCGACCACGCGGCCTTCGCGGATCGAGTCCTCGACGCTCGCCACGATCAGCCGCTCGCCCAGCTCGGCCACACGCCGATCGCGGTACTCGATCGCCTCGGGGAAGTTATGCCCCGTGTCCACATGCATCAGCGGGAATGGGAACGGCGCGGGCCTGAACGCCTTCTCGGTCAGGCGTAGCAGCACGATCGAGTCCTTGCCACCACTGAACAGCAGCACCGGGCGCTCAAATTCGGCTACGACCTCGCGCATGACCTGAATCGCCTCCGACTCGAGCGTGCGCAGGTGCGAGAGGTGATAGGTGGCTGGCATCCTTGCGGGTTCGACTGGGTGAGACGTTAACGGATCGTGCGCCCAGAAACTCGCGCATTCCCCCCTTGAGTAATGTGAACATTACGGTGCAATTGGGCAACTTTCAAGACCGAGCCGAGCACCGGGTGGAGAAGCCCAGCGCAGATGGCGCCAGGGACGCTCCAAGTCCCCGCCCGCGCGTGCTGATGCTGGGTATGAGCTGGTTTGGAGCGAATCCCGGCGGCCTCGACCGCTACTACCGCTCGCTCTACGAACAGCTGCCCGAGGCCAGCGGCGTGGTCGTGGGACCGACAGAGGGTGCCCCTGGCTCGCTCACACTCGCCGCCCGCGAGGACAACCCCCTCCCCTGGCGGATGCTTCGCTACTGGCTCGGCGCGCGGCGCGCACTGGCGGACGTCGAGTTGCTGGACACGCACTTCGCGCTTTACGCGGCGCCGCTGCTGTTGTTGGGACATCGGCGATTGCCGTCGGTGTTCCACTTCCACGGTCCATGGGCCGAGGAGCACGTCGCCGCCGGTGACGGCTCGCAGGCAAGGTACGCAGTGCGCAGAGGACTCGAGCGCGCAGTGCTGCGACGTGCCGATGCCCACGTGGTGCTCTCATCGGCCTTTCGCCGCGTGCTCATCGAGCGCTATGGCGTGCCGCCCTGGGGCATCCGGGTGTGGGCCCCGGGTGTGGAGCTCGATGCCTTCACACCCGGCGAGCGGATGGCCGCACGTGCGAAGCTGGGCATCGGGGCGCAGGCCTTCGCCGTGGTGTGCGTGCGCCGCCTCGTGCCGCGCATGGGCATCGACGTGCTGCTCGACGCGTGGGAGCAGATCGTCCCGGAGCTACCAAGCGGCTCGGTGCTCCTGATCGCGGGCGAAGGGCCGCTGCGCAGCCAGATCGAAGCGCGCGCCGCCCAGATCGAGCACGGGAGCGTGCGTGTCCTCGGGCGGATCTCAGACAGCGAGCTGGTCGAGCTCTACCGTGCCGGCGACGTGGCGGCGGTTCCGACCCTGTCCATCGAGGGGTTTGGCCTGGTCGTGCTCGAGGCCGCCGCCTGCGGCACGCCCAGCGTGGTCAGCGCCGTCGGCGGACTGCCTGAGGTCATCCGAGCACTCGATCCCTCCCTGCTCGTGGCGCCGGGCGATCCGCCCGCCCTCGCCAAAAGGCTGCGCAGGGCCGCCCGGGGTGAGCTGCCCTCGCGCGAGCGCACGCGCAGCTACGCCGAGGCGTTCAGCTGGCCGGTCGTGGCCGAGCGCCATCGCGAGCTCTATGCCGATTTGGCAGCCGGTCGTCGAGACGAACGCCCACGGGTTGTCTACCTCGACCACATCGCACGTCTCTCCGGTGGCGAGATCGCCTTGCTGCGTTTGCTGCCACACATGGGCGGCGTGAACGCCCATGTGATCCTCGGCGAAGACGGGCCGCTCGCCGAGCGCCTGACACAGGCGGGCATATCCGTGGAGATCCTCCCGATCGCCCCCTCCACACGCGACCTGCGCAAGGATACCGTCCGCTTTGGGGGCGTCTCACCGCTGGCGGCGTTGCACACGCTCGCCTACGTCTTCAGGCTCGCGCTGCGCCTGCGCCGGCTGCGACCCGACCTCGTGCACACCAACTCGCTGAAGGCAGGCGTGTATGGAGCGCTGGCCGCACGGGCGGCGGGGGTTCCGCTGCTGTGGCACGCCCGCGACCGCATCGCCGATGACTACATACCGAAGCCCGCCGTGCGGCTGGTGCGTGCGCTCGTGCGCCATCTGGCCACGGGTGTGCTGGCCAACTCCGAGGCGACCCTCTCGACGCTTCCCGAGACCCGCTCTCGAGCGCTCCGCGAGGTGATCCCCGACTCCGTGGAGCCCTCCACGCACCCCCCGATCGTCGCGATGGGCTCGACCACGTTCGGCATGCTCGGGCGGATCGCACCGTGGAAGGGGCAGGACCTGTTCCTCAGGGCGTTCGCCGCTGCCTTCCCGGCGGGCCAGGAGCGGGCGGTGGTGGTCGGCGCGCCGCTGTTCGGCGAGGAGGACTACGAGCGCGAACTGCACGAGCTGGCGCACGAGTTGGGCATTGCTGAGCGCGTCGAGTTCCGCGGTTTTCGCGAGGACATCTGGCCCGAGCTGGCGTCCTTCGACGTGCTCGTGCACGCGTCGGTCATTCCTGAGCCGTTTGGCCAGGTGGTGCTCGAGGGCATGGCGGCTGGCCTGCCCGTGCTCGCCCCGGATGAGGGCGGACCGGCGAGCGTGATCGAGGACGGCAAGACGGGGCGCCTGTTCCGCAGCCGGGAGCGCGACTCGCTGGCCGCTGCGATGCGCAGCCTGAGCGTCGATCGAGGCGAGCGCGAGCGGTTGGGTGCGGGCGCGCGCTGCGCCGTCGAGTCCTACCGGCCCGAGCACCTTGCCGACCGCATCGAGCAGCTGTACGACCGCCTGCTCGAGAGGAGCTAAAGGAAGCGAGCGGCGCTGCCGATTGGATCCCGACCGGCTTTCCTCCAACGGGTAGGCGCGGCTCGCGCGATGACCACATCAGAGCTTCCAATCGACGCCCTCCAGAGCCGACCGGCCCGCCGGCTCGTGCCCCTCATCGCGCTGATCCTCGTGGCGCTGCTCGCGCCGTCGTCCGCCCTCCCCGCCCAGCAGCGCCCGCGCACCCTCCAGCGAGATCAAGCGTGCACGCTCACCCTGACGGCCGGCTCCCAAGAACTCACAGCCGGCGAAGGCGCGGCGCTGTCGGGAGCGCTCAGCTGCTCGACTCCCGAAGAAGCAGCCGAACAGACCGTCACCGTCTACGCGCACAGCGTCGGCACGCACGGCTTCTTCGCGGGAGCAAGCGCCACCACGCTCGCCGACGGCACGTTCGCACTTGGCACCGAAGCGCTCACCGCCAACACGATCTTGTACGCATCCGCGCAGGGCGCCCGCAGCCCCCGCCTGCAGATCGAGATAGCGCCCCACGTGAGCGTCGAAGCTCCCGCGAGCGGAGCGCGACTACTGATGGCCTCGCATCATGCAAGCGCCGCCTCGCTGCCCGCGACCAACACCGTGACGTTCAAGGGCACTGTCAACGGCGCCCCCGCAGGCACCCGCGTGGTGCTTCAGCGCGAGCGTCCGGGCGGGGCTGGTGAATGGCGGATGGTGGCGCTGGGAGAAGTGGATGGCGAAGGGCACTTCTCGATCACCCACACCTTCAGGATCCCCGGATCCACGACCGTTCGCATTCTCGCTCGCGCCCACGGGATCACCTCCGGCACCTCAGAACCGCTCACCTACACGATCGAACGCCAGCAGCGCAGCGGTGTGAGCACCGACGCCTCCGCGCTCACCTCTCCCTAGCGCTCGCCGCTGGGCGCAGCAGCGAGTGGATCACCGGCCATACGAGCTGGAAGACCGTGGTCAGCGCCCGCCGTGGCGGCGCATCCGGCCTGCCTTTGAGCGAGACCTGGCCCTTGCGCAGCAGGATGTTGCCTTGGAAGGCCGGCCCGGTCTGCAGTGCCTCGAGGTCGGGCACCTGCGCATCGGAGCCCATCCCCCTCAGCAGGGTTCCGAGCACGCCTGCCGGATCGGCGACGAAGTCCTCGTAGCGCACGAACAGGCGGCGCTCGCGGGGCTGGCGCAGGAAGATCGAGACGGCGAGGAGATTCGTGAGCCAGATGTAGGCGTTGGTGATGAAGATCGAATCCGAGAACTTGGCCGGGCCGGGTGTGGTGAAGGAGGCGACCACACCGTGCGGGTCTCGCACCATGTAGAGGAGATAGAGCTCAACGCCGTCAACCCCCCCTACGCCGTCCGCTCTGTCCAGCTTCTGAAGCTCACGTGCACGCAGCGGGTGCGAGGAGGTGTCGACGATGTGGCGAGCGCCGGTCTCGACGCCGATCGCTCTGTAGAGACCGGCGGTGATGCGCCGCCAAGGCCCACGTAGACGCCGCCGGGCCGGCCACTTGTCGATCCTGTATGCCGCCGTCGAGCGCTCGAGCGTGTGACGGGCCTCGCTCCCGAACAGCTTGGACGGGTCCTCGATTCGAGTGAGCACCTTGCCCCACAGACCTTCCCGCTCGGAGCCGTCGTAGTTGGAGCGACCCGACTTCTCGAGCCAGCCCCCAAGCTCGCCCGCAAAGAACACCCCGTCGCAGTTGCCAAGCGTCACGCCCAGGATCGTGCTGCCGCTGCGCGCCGTACCCATCACGTACACAACTTTCGGGCGTACCACGCCAGGCATTAGATGAGATCCGCCAGCCATCCTTCACCGCCCGCTGCGATCCGCTCGTAGACCCGTCTCGATTCGCTCGCGTGGTGCTTCTGGGTTCTGCGTTCCCAGTGCTTCCAGCGGCGGCGATTGAGGTAATCCCGGACCGGCCGCAGCGCGGCGATCCGTGGCACCGGCAGGCCCGGCGGAGCCTGCCGGCGATGTACGGGGCTGAGCTCTCCGGCCCTGAAGCCCGCACCATGGTGATACATCGCATCACCGTAGATGGCGAAGTAGAGCGGGTCCAGGTCGTTGCGGTTCGAGCGCAGCACCTCGGTCCACGGCGTGCCGGTGAGCTCGAGCCGGCGCAGGAGATTTCCGCCAACGTCCGTCGTCGGAGCTCCGTGTGCTCCCGGCCAGGTCGGACCGGCGGTCCAGTCGCCCGGCAATGTGCGCCACGTCCCCACAGTGGTGACACAGAAGCACGGATGCGGCTGGGGCTCACCGGCGTTCTCGGCCCGGCGCACCGCCAGCAGCGGCGCGTGCGCGAGACCGTTCTCGATCAGCTCCATCGGGTCGGCGATGGGGAACGCATCGCCGTCGATGAACATCAGCAGATCCCCGTCCTCGGCAACCTGTGAGATCTCCATCGCGAGGTGGTTGAGCTTGCCGGCGTGAGACCCCCGCTGCTGGATCACATGATTGAAATGGGCGCCGTAGGACGGGTCGATGTGCTCGAGCGACGTCCACGTCTGATACGGGATTGTCACATGCTTGCGCAGGTAACTCGTTTGAATCTCGATCCACATCGGGGACCGATAGTGCACAGTGGCAATGTGAAGCAACTGTGAATTTCTACGTAGTGCCCCGGTGGCGTTCCATCCCGCGGGATGCTAGCGCAGGGTCGCCCTGGGGTTGACGATCAGGGCATCAGCACGCCGGCTCCCAAGACCTTGGCGAAGACCCTGCTTACCGTTAGACTCCAAGGAGCCATGGCTGCCGCCGAACCGTTGTCTGCCGCGGTCGCGCAGCAGACAAGAATGCCTGAGTTCTTTATTGTCGGACATGCCAAGTGCGGTACGACCGCGCTGTGGGAGATGCTGCGCCGCCACCCGCAGATCTACATGCCCGGTGCGGACGGGATCAGGGGCAAGGAGCCGTGGTACTTCGCGCGCGAGAACCCCAACCCGCAGACGACAGGCGAGCGCTCGATCGAGTTCACCGGCCGGCGGGAGATGTCCCAGGAGCAATATCTGGCGCTGTTCGAGGAAGCCGGCCCCGGCCAGCTGCGAGGCGAGGCCTCGACCTCCTACCTGTGGTCTACCTGCGCCGCCGAGCGGATCGCGCAGGCGCGCCCGGACGCGCGCATCATCGCGCTCATCCGCGAGCCCGCCGGCTTCCTGCGTTCCCTGCACCTGCAGCTGCTGAGCAACCGCACCGAGTCAGAGCGCGACTTCCGCTCGGCCGTCGAACTCGACCAGCCCCGCCGCGAAGGTAGGCACATCCCGGCGCGCTCCTACTGGCCGGCGGCCCTGATCTACTCCGACCGCGTCCGCTACGTGGAGCAGCTACGCCGCTATGAGGAGCACTTCGGGCGCGAGCGCATGCTCGTGCTGATCTACGACGACTTCCGCCGCGAGAACGAGCGGACCGTGCGCAGCGTGCTGCGCTTCCTCGGCGTCGACGACACACACCCGATCGAGCCGCTCGAGGCCAATCCCACCGTGGCGGTGCGCTCGGTGCGCCTCGACAACCTCAGGCGTGAGCTGGGAGCGGGGCGCAATCCCGCTCTGCGCGTGCTGCGTGACACCCTCATGCACCTGACGAGCCCGGCGCTGCGCAAACGCCTGCTGTACCCACTCCAACGACGCGTCGTCTACCGTGACCCGCCGCCACCGGATGAGCAGTTCATGCGGGAGCTGCGGCTGCGCTTCAAGGGCGAGGTGGAGGCGCTGAGCGAGTACCTCGACCGCGACCTCGTAAGCCTGTGGGGCTATGAGGTTCTATGACCGCCTCGGCTGAGCAGCCGCCCGCGCTCACGCTCCAGCGCTTCCCCGACTTCTTCATCGTCGGCCACTCCAAGAGCGGCACCACGGCCCTATACGAGATGCTCAAGATGCATCCGCAGATCTTCATGTCCGAGATCAAGGAGCCGATCTACTTCGCCGAGGAGCTGCCGCGCACAGCTCACCGCTACTCGCCGCCCATAACGCTCGAGGACTACCTGGCGCTGTTCGCCGGAGCCGAGCCACATCAGCGTACGGGTGAGGCTTCGGCCTCATATCTGAAGTCCCCGACCGCCGCCGCCCGGATCGCCGCCGCGCAGCCCGATGCGCGGATCATTGCGATCCTGCGCGAGCCTGCCAGCTTCCTGCGCTCGTTTCACCTCCAGTGCGTGCAGGCCCACTACGAGAGCGAGAAGGACCTCGCCACGGCGCTCGCGCTCGAGCCCGAGCGCCGTGGGGGCCGACGGCTTCCTCCACGCTCGTTGTGGCCCCAGGAGCTCATGTACTCCGAGCACGTGCGCTATGTCGAGCAGCTCGAGCGCTTCCACGCGGTGTTTGAGCCCGAGCAGATACTGGTGCTGATCTACGACGATTTCCGTCGCGAGAACGCGCAGACCGTGCGCAGCGTGCTGCGCTTCCTCGACGTCGAGGACACCCCGCCGATTGTCGCCACCGAGGCGAACCCGACGGTAGGGATGCGTTCCCAGCACGCCGACGACATCCTCTATGCCCTATCCGTGGGCAACGGACCGCTCGGGGGAGTAGCCAAGCGGGCAATCACCGCGCTTACGCCCAAGGGGCTTCGCCGGCGCGTGCTCGATGCGGCCCAGCGGCGCTTCGTCTTCGGTGCTCCGCCACCGCCCGACGAGCGCGTGATGCTCGATCTGCGGCGCCGCTTCAAGGGCGAGGTGGAGGCGCTGAGCGAGTACCTCGACCGCGACCTCGTGAGCCTGTGGGGCTATGACCGCCTCGACTGATGTGGGAGTGGAAAGCGGGATGCAGGCCGAGCCGCCGCTCGGCGCAAGCTGGCGCGCCAAGGCGCAGGCGGCCCAGCAGGCCGGCCTGCCGGCCGGTCGGGTGCTCGTCTCGGCCCCGGCGCGTGTGGGTGAAGGCGGGCTCGGGCGCCATCTGCAGGAGATCCTCACAGCGCTCGATCGGGGCGGCACCCCGGGCGTTCGTGTCTGCAAAGGGCAAGACGCGGCCCCCGGCGGGCCAGCCGGTGGATCGGGGCGATGGTCGGCGCTCGCGCTGGAGCGTGCGCTTGCGCCGTTGGTGGCGCGCTCGCCCGCCGGGCGCATGTGGGCGAGCAGCGTCGCCTTCGACCGCGAGGCAGCCGCGCGACTCACACCCGCTGAGCACCTGATCGCCTTCAACGGCACCGCGCTCGCGCAGTTCGCGGCCGCCAGAAGCCGTGGCTACGGCTCTGTGGCGCTCGTCGCCGCCAACTCCCACTTCGAGCACCTGCTGCGCCGCCATACCCAGGCGCAGCACAACCACCCGGGCATCGAACGCCCGTGGGCGAAGCATCTGCTGCGACGCAACCTGGCCGAGTACGCCCAGGCCGCGCGCATCTACGTCTCATCCGACTACATCCGGGACTCCTTCCTTGCAGAGGGCTTCGGCGAAGAGCGACTCGCGCGCTTCCCGCTGACCCCGGACCCCCGCTACACGCCTGCACCGGCGCCCCCCACGTCTTCGACCTTCGACCTCGTCTACGTGGGCAGCCTGATGGTCCACAAGGGCACGCCCCTGCTGCTCGAGGCGATGCGCCGCCTGCCCCACCCCGACCTGCGCCTGCGCCTGATCGGCGGCTGGAGCACGCGCGGGATGCGCCGCCTGATCGAGCGCGCGTGCGCACGAGACCCGCGGATCAGCGTTGGTCCGGGCGACCCGCTGGAGGCGTTGCGCGGAGCACGCCTGTGCGTGCACCCGGCCTACGAGGACGGTTTCGCCTACGCCCCGGCCGAGGCGCTCGCGTGCGGCCTCCCGGTGCTCCTCAGTGAGGACACGGGCATGAAGGAGCTGATCGATGTGGGCACCAACGGCCTCGTGCTGCCCACGGGCGATCTCGACGCCCTCACGGAGGCGATCGACGCCGTCTACCGCGGTGAGATCCTCGGTGGCTGAGCCGGCCGCCACGGGGGCCAGCGGCCCGATCTTCGGCGATCCGACACCGCTGGGCACCCGTACGTGCCGCGTGGCCGTGGTGGGCATGTCCGAGGGCCCGACCTGCGGCGCCCGCGACCATGCCGGACTGCTGGCCGAGGCGCTCGAGCGGCGTGGGGTCGAGTGCAACATGCACTGGCTGTGTCGCGAGGAGCACTCGCTGCGCGGGAGCAGCCGCGAGGTCGCCGGCTGGTCTCGTCGGCTCGCGCGGGAGCTCGAGTCCGAGAGCCCCGACGCCGTGCTGCTGCACTACTCCGTCTTCCCCTTTGCCCATCGCGGCGTCCCCCTGTTCGCACACCGCGTCCTCTCGGCGCTGCGCGACAGCGGAGTGCCCGTGGTGAGCGTGATGCACGAGTTCGTCTATCCCTGGCGGGCAGGCGATCTGCGCGGCAACGTCTGGGCCCTGACCCAGCGTGCGGCGCTGGTCGAGGTGGTGCGGGACTCGCGCGCGCTTCTAGTGACGACCGAGATGCGCGCCGAGTGGTTTCGCTCGAGGCGCTGGCTGCCACGCCGACCCACAGCGCTCGCGCCCGTCTTCTCGAACCTGCCGGCGTCCACATCCTCTCCCCCGCCGGGCCAGGCAAGGCAGACGGTTGGCCTGTTCGGCTACTCCTACCAGGGCGCCGCAACGGCCATCGTGCTGGACGCCCTGCAAACGCTGGCCGAGCGTGAGCTCCAGCTGGTACTGCTGGGCGGCCCCGGAGCCAACTCGCAGGCAGGCGCCCAATGGAGCGCTGCGGCGAACGAGCGAGGACTGGGTGAGAGCATCTCCTTCACGGGGGTGCTCCCAGCCGCCGAGCTGGCCGACGCGCTCAGCGCCTGCGAGGTGCTGCTGTTCGCCGACACGCCCGGGCCTTCCTCGCGCAAGGGCACGCTCGCCGGCTCGCTCGCATCCGGTCGCCCCGTGCTTGCCCTGGACGGCCCTCAGCGCTGGCGAGAGATGCTCGCGGCCCAAGCCGCCGAGCTCGTCGCGCCGAACGCGCCGGCGCTTGCCGAGGCCCTGGCGAGGCTGCTCGACGACGAGCCACGGCGCGAGGCGCTTGGGCGGCGCGGGCGCGCGTTTGCGCAGCAGACGGGACCGGACTACAGCGCCGAGGTGGTGGCGGGGCTGATCGACGGGGTGCTCTGAGAGCGCAAGGACTGCCAGTGCTCGATGGCGGCGCCGTAGGCGTCGAGGATCGCCGTGACGTGATGCTCAGGTGAGAAGCGCGCGGCGGCGGCCGCTCGTCCCGCCGCGCCCATCGCGGCCTGGCGCTCGGGATCGTCCAGCAGCTCGTTCAGCGCGCGAGCGAGCGCCTCGACATCGCCGGCTGGGACCATCACGCCCGAGACGCCGTCGTCGAGCCAGTCGCCGATCCCCCCGGTGGCGCTCGCGATCACGGGTCGCCCCGCAGCGAAGGCCTCGATGCCGACGAGCCCAAACGGCTCGGGCCACCACGACGGCACGACCACGATCGAGGCCTCGGCCAGCTGCTCCGCAAGCGCCTCCGGGGCAAGCCAACCGGTGAACGTGACCCGCTCCTGCACGCCGAGCCGCCGTGCCAGGCGGTGCATCGCCTCCAGCTGCCAGCCGTCGCCGGCCACGACGAAGTGCGCGTCAACCAGTCGTGCTGCGCGGATCAGCGTGCTCACGCCCTTGGGGGTGACGACCCTGCCCGCGCACACCACGAGGCGCCGCTCGGCATGGCCACCGGCGCTGCGGGCTTGCACCGTGGGGCAGTAGGGCACGAGCCTGCGCCTGCCCACGGCGTTGATCTCCAGGTGACGATCCACGGCGCTCGAGTAGGAGACCGCGAGGTCGGCGCGGCGCAGGGCAGCGAGCGCCCTTCCGGCCTGCTTGTAGGAGGCGGGAAGGTTGCGCGGGTCGCGCGTGTGAGCGCACCGGAGCAGGTTCGGTACGCAGCCCGGACCGTGCGCACGGGTGCATTCCTGGCCCGGGCGGAAATAGTGGACACCTGATGTGCAGGCGAGGTACCCGTGCGCGCTGATCACGACCGGCGCCCCATGGCGCTCCTGCAGGTACTCGACCACCTCCGGCTCGTCGAGTTGGTTGAGGTGAACCACGGCCGGACGTGAGGCGAGCGCCTGACCGAATCGCTGCTCGACGGGCACGTCGGCCTTGAACAGCTGCGGGCTGTGGTGCACCTCGACGCCCGCGATGCGCTCCTCGGATTCGATCCTTGCGGCCACGACCGATACGTGTACCCCGCGACACGTGAGCGCCGCCGCGCTCGCCTCGATGTGCGCGCCGACCCCGCCGTCCCTGACCCAGCGTGGCGTAACCAACAGCACTGAGCTCGGCACCGTCATCGTCGCTTGGACCATACCGAAGGCTCAGCCTGGACCCGAAGCACCAAACGACATGGTGCTATGTAGTCAACCCTGCCCATCGATGGGCGACCCGGTGCCGGTATAGTCGCGATCCGGATGAGCCACGTCGCACTCCTGCGCAGGGCGCTCGGCGCGATCTCCCGCCGACTGGATCGTCCCGAGCTGCTGGCGGCCGTGGACCCGGTGATCCGCCAGGCCGACAACGAGGCGATCGCGATCGGCGCGATCCTCGCTGCGACGCTGCACGGCGAGGCGCTCTACGTCGACATCGGCGCCAATCGTGGTCAGGTGCTGGCCGAGGCGTTGCGTATCGCCCCCCAAGCTCGACACATCGCCTTCGAGCCGATCCCCGCACTTGCAAAGGAGCTCGCGACGCGGTTTCCCAGCGTCGACTGCCGCGCGCTGGCGCTTGGGGCGCAGGCGAGAACGAGCCGCTTCTGCCACTTCACCAAGCTCGACGGCTGGAGCGGACTGCGCCGCAACCCCGAGATCAGCGACGAGCAGGGCCGCCCCGAGTACATCGACGTGACCGTCTCCACGCTCGATGCGGAGCTCGAGGAGCTGACCCCGAGCGTGATCAAGATCGACGTCGAGGGCGCCGAGCTTGGCGTTCTGCAGGGTGGCCGCAAAGTGCTCGCACGAGCACGTCCGCTGCTGATCCTCGAGCACGTGGCCGCGGCGGGACGAGCCTACTGCACGAGCTCGGACGAGCTCTGGGACCTGCTCTCAGAGCTCGGCTACACCGTCTTTGCGGTGACCGGCGCGGGACCGTTCACACGCGCGATGTTCGCCGAGCCGGGGCTCGTGGTGAACTGGCTGGCCGCGCCGGAGCGCTAGGCACTCGCGGCCGGCGTCACTCCTCGTAGCCCCAGAGGCTGATCAGATCGCGGTCGAGGTACTCGCTCAGGGCCACCACCTCCCCGCGGAAGCGGGAGCGCAGCTCTGCCATCAGATCCTCGTCGGGGTCCGCGGGCCGCGCGTAGATGAGCTTGCGCCGGATGGCTGCGAACGCGTCGCTGCCGGCCCGCTCGGGCGTGAGCGCCCTGACGGCCGATTTGACGGCGCGAGCCGCCGGGGTGGAGCCTCCGTAGAGCGCGCGCACGAGCTTGTCCAGGCGACGCGAGCGCACGGCCACAGACGGGTTGGCCTCGATCGGCTCGATCGGATGTGTGTCGTCGATCCCGAGGAAGCGCTGCACCGTTCTCACCGTGCCCTCGTTGTCGCGACGGAAGTCGTCGTAGATCAGCACCAGCACCTGCTCGGGTGCGAACACGTCGTGATAGCGGCGCAACTGCTCCACGTAGTGCACGCGATCGGTGTAGCGCAGCAGCGCCACAGAGGTCTGCTCGCCATCGCCCGCAGGCGCGAGCGCCTCAGCGGCGATCGCCTTCCGGAGATCCTTCTCGGTCTCGACGTGATTCTGCAGGAGTTCGAGGTGCAGCGAGCGCAGAAAGCCGGCGGGCTCGCGCAGGATCGCGATGATGCGCGCGTCGGGCTGCAGATCCGCGATCGCACCGGCAGCCGTGCGCGATCGCAGGTACGACGGCGAGGCCTCCCCCGCCCGTTGCTCCGGGCGCGCGTCGGCGAACAGCGCGAGGTACTGCTCGAGCGTCTGCGGGAAGCGCTCTGATCCGCCGGCGCCCTGGAAGCGCGAGCGCAGATCGCCGGCCAGGAAGCGCGGCTCCTTGAGGTCGGGCATGTACACACCCGGATGGCGCCGCAGCATCTCGTACAGAGCGGTGGTGCCGCTCTTGGGGTGTCCGACGATGAAGAACTCGGGTACGCGTAGGGCGCTCGCGAGCTCCTCACTCGACGCTGTCATAGCCCCACAGGGTCACGAGGTCGCGGTCCAGGTACTCGCTGAGCGCTTCCACCTCCCCCTTGAAGCGGGAGCGCAACTCAACCATCAGCGCCTCGTCGGGCGGCGGGGGCTTGCCGTAGAGGACGCGGCGCTGCGTCGCCCGCAGCGCACGTGCGCGCAACTCGCCGGGCAGGATCGTCTTGACGGCGGTCTTGACCGCGCGCGAGAGCGGACCGCGGCCTACCGAGACTGCGTTGACGAGCTCGTCGAGCTGCTGAGAGCGCATCTGCACGGTGGGATTGGCGTCGGTGACGTCGACCGGGAGGCTGTCGTCGACGTCGAGGAAGCGTCGTACCTTGCGCACCGTGGCCTCGTTGTCACGGCGGAACTCCTCGTAGATCAAGACCAGGATCTGCTCCGGGGCGAACACGTCGTGATAGCGGCGCAACTGCTCCACGTAACGCACGCGCTCTGAGTAGAGCAGCGCCTGGGGGCGAACCGAGCGGCGCGGGATCTGCTTGCCCTGACGGCGCGTCTCCTCCAGCGCGATCGCCTTGCGCAGGCTGCGCTCGGACTCGATGTGGTTCTGCAGCAGCTGCAGGTGCAACGAGCGCAGGAAGCTCGCCGGCTCGCGCAGGATTGCGATTATGCGCGCCTCGGGCTGCGCCGCTGCGATCCCTGCCGCGGCTGCGCTCGACCACAGATACAGCGAGGAGGCCTCACCCGAGAGCTGCTCCTCCCGTGCGTCGGCGAACAGCGCCAGGTACTCCGCCGGCGTCTCGGGCAGCGGCCCGGCGGCCGGCCGCTGGAAGCGTGTGCGCAGGTCGGTGGCGAAGTAGGCCGGCTCCTTGAGCTCGGGCATGTAGATCTGCGGGTGGGTGCGCAGCATCTCGTAGAGAGCCGTGGTGCCGCACTTGGCGTGGCCGACGATGAAGAAGTCAGGCATCCGCGTGCCCGCCACGACAGGCGCGGCGAGCCGATCACTCGACACGGTCATACCCCCACAGGCTCACGAGGTCCCGCTCGAGATACTCACTGGCGGCCTGGACCTCGCCCTTGAAGCGTTTGCGCAGATCGTTCATGAACTGCTCATCGGGCGCCTGCGGGCTCGTGTAGAGGAGACGCTGCTGGGTCGCGTAGAGCGCCCAGCGGCGCAGACGCTGCGGCGTCACAACCTTCAGCGCGCCCTTCACTCCCAGCGACACTGGACCGCGCCCAACCGAGAGCGCATGCACGAGGTGGTGCAGACGCTGGGAGCGCACGCTGACTGTGGGGTTGGCCTCGGTCACACGGAACGGCAGCTCATCATCCACCTCGAGGAACCGCAGCACCTTGCGCACGGTCGCCTCGTTGTCGCCCCGAAAGTCGTCGTAGACGAGCACCATCATCTGCTCCGTCCCGAACAGGTCGCGGTAGCGGCGCAGCTGCTGGACGTAACGCACGTGCTCGGAGTAGAGCAGCGCCTGCGGCCAGTACGTGTAGCGCGGAATCAGACGCCCCTCGCGCCGCTCGGGCTCGAGCTCGAGCGCCCGCCGGAAGTCGGTCTCGCTCTCGACGTAGACCTCGACGAACTGGAGGTGCAGCGAGCGTAGGAAGCTCGCGGGCTCGCGCAGGATCGCCACGATCCGCGCTTCGGGCGCGACCTCGGCGATACGCCCGGCCGCGGTGTGCGACCACAGATACAGCGCCGAGGCCTCCCCCGCGCGCTGCTCGGGGCCAGCGCCGGCGAACAGCGCCTCGTACTCCTCGAGCGTGCTCGGGATGCCTTCGGGGCGGGGCGGCGGGCGGTCGTGCAGCTCGGTGGCGAAGTACCACGGCTCCTTGCCGTCGGGCATGAACACCTGGGGGTGGCTCTTGAGCATCGCGTACAGCGCCGTGGTGCCGCTCTTGGCGTGACCGACCACGAAGAAGTCCGGCAGGCGTCCCCCCTGGAGCCGGGGAGGCTCCGCCGTTGATCTCGCCACGGTCGCCGCTCCGCTGCGTCCCGACTGCCCGATCTCGCCACCGGACGTCAAGGCAGTGCGCTTCCCGGCGAGCCCGCGGCGATCAGAGAGGCCGAGCGGTAGTAGTGGTTCTCCTCGCGCAGCAGCGCCCTCGTGTCGAAGGCGACCATGCGACCGTCAACGATCACCATCACGCGGTCGCAGATGTCGAGCGTGGACATACGATGGGCGATAATAAACAAAGTTAGCTCGCTCTTGAGCGCTGTCAACGACTCCTGGATCAGCGTCTCGGAATGAGGGTCGAGTGCGCTCGTCGGCTCGTCGAGCACGAGCACCTGCGGCCTGGCCGCCAGCGCGCGGGCGAGGCAGATCCGCTGCTGCTGGCCGCCCGAGACGGCATCGGCGCGGGGACCGACGATCGTCTCGTAGCCGTCCGGCCAGCTCATCACGTCGTCGTGGATCCGGGCCAAGCGCCCAGCGCGCTGCACCGACTCCATGTCGAGCTCGCGGAAGAAGCGGATGTTCTCAGCCACCGAGGCGTGAAGCAGACGCGGCTCCTGCGGCACGAACGAGACACGCCTGTTCCAATCGGCGCGCGCGAACTCGCGCACCGGCACACCGTTGACCAGGTAGTCACCGGTGACCGGCTCGCGCAGCTGGAGCACGATCTGCACGAGCGTCGACTTGCCTGCGCCCGAGGGCCCGATGATGCCGATCGCCTCGCCCGCCTCGACCTCGAAGCTCACGCCCGAGAGCACGGGCCGCTCTGAGTGGTAGCCGAAGGACACGTTCTCGAAGGCCAGCGTGCCTATCCGTGGCAGAGGCCTGCCGCCATCCTCGGAGCCGCTTTCCTCGTAGCGGCGTTCGGCGTTCTGCGTGCGCTCGATGAACGGGGTCGACTGGGAGAGGCTCTGGTAGGCGCTCTGCACCTGCAGGCCGCTTTGTCCGGCGCGGACGAGCAGCAGCACCATCGCCGCCAGTGACGCGGCATGAGAGGTGCCCGACAGGTAGATCGCCGCGAGCATCGCCACGAGCAGGATGTAGATCAGGTTCTGGTAGAGGTTGGGGATCAGTTTGATCAGCAGCTGTGTGCGGTAGAAGAGCTGGCGCGAACGCTCGACCGCGGCATCGATCCGCTCGCGTTGCGCCCCGCCCACGCCGAACACGTGCGTGTCCTCGGCCAGCCTGTTCGCCTCTGCGACACCGCGTGCGTAGGCGACCTGGGCCTCTGAGAGCTCGCGGGCACGCCTGACGCCCAGCGCCCGCAGCGGGCGCAGCAGCGCGAAGATGCCTACCGCCGAGACGAGCACCACGAGCGCCGCGAGGCCGTTCAGGACGAAGGCTACACCGAGCAGGACGATGAACGTGAGCGAGGAGGTGATGAGCGCGGTCGCCTGCAGCGCCCCGCCGGTGGCCTGCATCACCTGGCTGGTCATCGTCTCCTGCAACTGGCCCTCGCGGTCGGCTGACTGCACCGTCCAGGACGCGCGCGTGAAGGCGTGGAAGATCCCGCTGCGCAGGCCGGCCTGGACATCGGCGGCGATGCGGGCAGGGAGCACCGACAGCGGCACCTGCAATACCAGCCGGGCAAGCGTGAGCGCGAAGGCGATCAGGATCAGCGTGCCGGTGCTCGCGTGGAAGTGCAGCAGGCTGTGTCCCGCCACGCGATTCCCCTTGGCGACCACGTTCGTGGCGATCTGTGCCACGAGCGCGAGGAAGGCCGCTTCGGTGAAGCCGGCCAAGATGGAGCTGAGTGCAAGACCCACGACCGCACCGCGCCGGTCTCCGATCAGGAGCTTCACCCTCGTGCCCATTGCGGCGGGCGCTGCGCGCCCGCGACGCTCCTCCGCCAGCGATGGGAGCCTCATGAGAGCGCCACGCTCAGCTCGCCCTCGCGACGGAGGCCCTTGAGCGGACGCATCGCAACGGCGCGTCCCGGCCCGAGCAGCCAATAGGCGGCGATGCCACCGGCGAACCAGAAGTACGGCCCAGCGGCCGCACTGGCCATCACGGGGCCGTCGATGCCCATGAACAGGAACGCAATCAGCGGCGCCATCACCCCCATCAGGTCGATTTGCAGCTCGGAATCGGTGACGAAGCGCAGACGACCGAATGCGAGCAGGATCAGCCTGATCAGAAAGGCCGTGTAGACGAGGAGGCCGGGCAGGCCAAGTTCGTCGACGACGAAGTTGTATTGCGTCTCGGCGCTCACCCCGTGACCTTCGAGCTCTTCTGTGACCTTGCCCCCGAACCCGCCGACCGCTCCGGCAGTTCCCAGCCCGAAGCCGAAGGGGGCGCTGGCGATGTCCTTGGGGATCTGCTTGAGGCTAACTTCCTTGTAGCCCGTGGAGGTTTCCGCGACCTTGCTCGGAGTGATGCTGCTGTACCTGGAGAAGATCCCTTCGCCGACGGCGGAGACGAACAGCGCGCCGAGTGGCAGAGCAAGCGCCATGACCACCAGCAGCGCGGCCAGCGGCCGCCCGATTCTTCGCCCCGCGCTCGAAGACAGCGCCGCGAAACCCAAAACGGCGATCACGGCACCCACTACCTGAAGTCGACCAAGGCCGGTGGCGACGGCGACCAGCGCGGCCAGGCAGAACAGCGCGGCCAGCCAGCGTCGTCGTCGCATGGTTGCGAGCAGCGCGAGGCTCGCCGGCAGGGCGATTACGCCCACGGCACCGCCAAAGCCCGCATCGGAGCCGAGCGCGAAGGGACGCACGTGCGCCTGGCCTTCGCTGACGTATTTGCGACCGGTGATCCCCTTTGCGGCGTCGCCGTAGATCCGTTCGCGGTAGCCGGGACCCCAGCCGGCGATCGTGGCCGGGCTGAGCTTCGTCTGGACCGTGGCCGCCACGCCGTTGGCGAGCGCGATGATGCCGAGGACGATGAAGAACTGGCGCATGCGCTGCTTGGAGCGGATGACCATGTAGCCGAAGAAGAAGAAGGGGAACCACTGCAGCTGCTGGCGAAAGCCCCCGATGATCTTCAGCGTGCCGTGCGTCTTGGGGTTGAAGGCCTCGAGCACGACGACGAACACCCAGGCGAGCACCCAGCCTGCCAGCGGCGGCAGCTTCACCGGTCCGCGTCTGCTGAGCACGCGCAGCACGACACCTATGCAAACGGCGAGGATGACGACGTTCTGGAGGGCAGAGGTGACCGTACCTCCTGCGGTCAGGAGCTTGATCGGCCCATCCAGGCAGCCGAGGAAGATCGCCAGGAAGGCCACGCTCAGCTCGAGCCGGGAGTTGACCACGAGCGCTGTCACAGCCAGCGCTCCAAGCAGCACGCCGGCCAGCAGCGTGAAGCTCGGCTTGGGCACGGCCACCGCGATTGCGAGCGCCGCGAGAACCGCGATCCCACCGGCGGCGCTGAGCACGAACAAGTCGTGCGCGCGCCGGTTCAGCACGGCTGGGTGCGTCCCCCGGCTTGGACTCCCCAGGCCCAGTTGGGGCGTGCTCATCGCCGTGTCAGCTTGGCGAGCCAGCTCCGCTCGCGGCCTCCCAGCGAAATGCCGTAGCGCTCGCTGTCCTTGCGGGTGACGCCGTTGGCGACGACGCCGATGACGGGTGCGCTCGGAGTCCGCATCAGCAGCTGCAGCAGCCGCTGGGCGGAGGTCTCGCGGGTATGCCCGATACGGGCCACGATCACGATCGCGTCGACCGAGGCCAGGAGAGGCACCACATCGCTGACTTCGAGCGGCGAGGGGGCGTCGATCAGCACACGGTCGTAGTCCTCGCCGAGCGAGCGCAGCACCTCGCCCATGGCCATGCTCGCCGTGAGCGCCGGCGGGTTGGCGACCGAGGTGGCGCCGACGAGAACGGACACCGCGCCGCCGCCGTTGGTGGCGAGGGCGGTGGCGAGAGCGGGGCCGGGACCAGCCTGCTGGCTCACGAGCGGCTCAGGCTCGCGCGAGGGCACGCTCTGCAGCGCCTCGCCGACGCTGGCCGCACCCGTGAGCGCATCGGCCAGCCCGCGCTGGGCGTCCAGGCCGAGCAGCTTGGCCTGGACGGGGCGGCGGAAGTCGGCCTCTACGATCGCGGCGCGTTCTCCCGCTTCGCGCTGCACGAGCGCGAGTCCCGCGGCGAGTGTCGACTTGCCGTCGCCGGCGTCGGCGCTGATGAACAGGACCGAGCGCGGCGGGGCTTGGCGCTCCTGTTCGAGCACGTTGCCCAGCTGCAGCGTGGTGTGGAGCCGGCGCAGCGGCTCGAGCAGCGCTTGCGAGGGCGTCGGCTGCCCGTCGCGCCGCACGATCGGGCGCCCCACCTTCGGTAGGGCGGTCAACACCTGCGTCTGGATCACCGCCTCGACATCGGCGAGTGAGCGCAGCCTGCGGTTGAACCTGCTCAGGGCAAAGGCGGCAACCGAGGCCAGCACAAGCCCGATCACGAAGCCGAAGATCGCATTTTTTTTGGGCAGCGGCGCGAGCAGCACGGCGTTGTGAGGTGTGGCCGGTTTGACCTGCTGCACACCGACGATCCCAAGCTCGGCTTCGAGCTGGTTGATCTTGCTGTTGAGCGTCGCGCCCTGGATCACGTTGGTCGCGCTGAGCGTTGAGCCTTTGCCTTTGGCTCCCGACGTGACCCGCGGCGTTTCGATCCGGCGAAGCTGCCGGCGTGCGATTTCGATCGCGGCTTTGACGCCGTGCTGGTACTGCGCCTGCTCGCGCTTGATGTACGTCTTCGCTACCGAGTTCGCCAGCAACGCCGCGGCACGGGCGCTCGGCGCTTCGGCCGTGAGCGTCACGAACTGGCTCTTTTCGGCGGACTTCGCTCGCACCACTCCGCTCGCCGCCGCCTTGTAGAGGTGCTTGTGCGTTTTGCGCAGCTGGCGCTTGGTCGCTTCGACCACGATCGAGTTGATGATCGTCGTCTGGTTGGCGGCGTTGATCGTGGTGCTTTTGCCAACCCCTTTTTCAGTGAACTGTTCTTCCGCGCCCGCGCCCAGGAACACCTGCGTCGAGGCTTGGAAGACCGTCGGCTGGCGCTTGTAGTAGAGGTAGCTTCCCGCCGCCACCAGCAGAGCCACTATCAAGATCATCCACTTGCGCCTCCAGAGGGGAGCGAGGATCGCGGTGGAGTCGGTCGTGTCGTTCATCAGGTCGAATCCGTTCAGTGCCAGGGGCCAGCAATCATAAAGACCAACGTAACCAGCCGCTAAAGAGTAGCGTGCCGAGACGGCCCTGGAAAGCGGCGCACACACGACCCCGAGAACGGCCAAACTCCGCTCTAATTCAGCTATTTCGCGCCTTCGCCGAATGCCAGGAGAGGACCGCGCGCAGATTCTAAACAGCCGTGTTTCCCGATGGCCGGTAACGTGACGGCGTGCAGATGGTTAAAAGTCGACTTCTGGTCATCGGCCACCCTGCAGTGGTTAACGTCAACCAGGAGGTCTACCGCGAGCTGAAGCGACGCGGGTGGGATGTAACGATCTTGTTGCCGAACCGCTGGCGCAGCGAGTACTCAGGCACGACGATTCGCCCACAGGCGCTTGCAGGCATGGAGGACTCGTTGCGCCCCACGCCGATCGTCCTCCCCGGACGCCCCCAGCGCCACCTCTACCTGATCCGCTGCCGCTCGGTGTGCACCGAGCTCCGACCCGACGTGGCGTTCATCGAGGCCGAGCCGTTTGCCTTCCCTGCCGCCCAGTGGAGTCGGGCGCTGTCGCGTCTGGGAATCCCGTTCGGGGTCCAGATCTACGAGAACATCGATCGAGCGCTACCGCTCCCGGTGCGCTGGATGCGCAGCCGCGTGCTGAGGCAGGCCGCCTACGTGGCCGCGCGCTCGGACACCGCCGCCCGCCTGGCTCGCGACTGGGGAGCACGCGGCGAGATCGGGCTCGCCCCACCGGCCGTACCCGCCTGGAAGAACGCGCCGAGCCCCGCCGAGCGCCCCTTCACCGTGGGCTACGCCGGCAGGTTGGTGGCGAGCAAGGGCCTCGGGGATCTGCTGGCGGCCGTGCGAGAGCTGGAGGCGCCGGTCGAGCTGCTGCTCATCGGCGACGGCGAGCTGCGGAGCAGCCTCGCGAATCGGCCGATCCCGGGCTCGAAGGTGCGTGTGCTCAGCGGCCTCGCCCACGACCAGATGGCTGGTGGCTTCGCGCAGATGGACGTGCTCGTACTGCCATCGCACACGACACCCACCTGGAAGGAGCAGTTCGGGCGCGTGATCGTCGAGGCGTTGTGGTGCGGAGTTCCTGTCGTCGGCTCGGACTCGGGCGAGATCCCCTGGCTGATCGGGCTTACCGGCGGCGGGCTCGTCTTCGCCGAGGGTGACTCACATGCGCTGGCCGAGCAGCTGATCAGGCTGCGCCGAGATCCCGAGCTGCGGAGCAGGTTGGCGCGAGACGGCAGGGCCGCGGTCGAGCAGCTGTTCACCGTGGAGGCGGCCACGGATGCGCTCGAGCGGCTACTCGATCACGCATGCCCATCGGCAAGTCGTCCATAGAGCGCGCTGTGCTCCGCGATCATCCGCTCCCACGGAAAGGCGAGCGCTGAGCTGCGCGCAGCCACACCCAGGCGCTCTCTCAGCTGCTGGTTCGCCGCGAGCCCGCGAAGACGCTCGGCGATCGCATCGGCGCTGGCATCGATGAGGTAGCCGTTGACGCCGTCCTCGATTAGCTCACGCACGCCGTTGACCGGCGTGGCGATGATCGGCAGACCCGTGGCCGCGGCCTCGAAGGTGACCAGTGAGAAGGTCTCATAGCTGGAAGGGAGCACGAAGGCGTCCGCGAGCTCGAACACGGGCTCGATGTCGCTCCTCACCCCCAGCCAGTGAACGCGCTCCTCGACGCCGCTCGAGCAAGCGAGGTCGCGATAGAGCTCGGGCTGTCCGCGCCCCGCAACGACGAGCTCCCATTCGCGAGCCTGCTCGAGCGCCCGGATTGCATGGGCGAGCCCCTTGTGCTCCCAATCGCCGCCGACGAACGCTGCCACCAATCGGCCCTCTGGGAGGCCGAGGCCGGCGCGCAACTCGAGCGCGTCCGTGCGGCGCGAACCAGGCGCGAAGGCGCGCGTGTCGACACCGTTGTGAATCGTCACCACGCGCCCGGCAGTCCGGGGAAAGTACTCGCGCATCTCGGTGGCCACGCCGTCTGAGACACATACAAACGTGGCGGTCGGGTTCAGGCGCACACACCAGCGTTCGACCACGCGCTTGAGCACTCCCACGGCCCTGCCGTAGGCGCGAAACATCCGCGTCGGGCGCCCCGGCTTGGCTTCGTAGGCCTGGTGACAGCAGTGCACGGCGATCACGTCCACACGATTGAGGACGATCGCCCCCGTCGCCTGAACCACCCCGCGCCGGTGGCGCCGCACCGCGAGTGTGCCGGCGATCAGGAACCACGGGTAGGCAAGCAGAAACGGACGGCCGGGACCGCGCACGCGATGGAAGCGAACGCGCTCCTTGTTAGCGACCTCGCAGCTGCGGGCGATCACCGTCACGTCGTAGCCGCGACTGTCGAGACCTTCGATCAGCTCCGCCAGCTGGCGCTCCATTCCACCGACCGAACCGGCGTCGTGGGCGACGATCGTGACATCGCGGTTGGGAACGTGCTCCGCGGCAGCGTCGGAGCGCTCCCCCGTCTCGTTCACTTCGATCCGATTCGCTCGCTCACACAGGCCTCGAGATTGGCGAAGAACCGCTCTCGCAGGTGAAGATCGGTGAAGCTCCGGTTGAAGCTGTCGCGACCCCGCTCACCAATCGTGCGACGCAGATCGGACGAGTCGAGCAGGACCTCGAGGGCGTCGGCAAGCGCCGCGGGCTCCCCCGTACGCGCGAGAACCCCGGTCCTGCCGTCCTCGATGAACTCGGCCGGACCGCCTGAGTCGACGGCCACGACCGCGACGCCCCTTGCCATCCCCTCGAGCAGCACGATCCCAAACGGCTCAGGGTCAGACGCGTTGACGAGGACATCCATCTGCTCAATGTAGGGTCCCGCGTCCGCGACCTGACCGGTCAGCGTGACGGCGTCGGTGAGACCGAGACTGGCCACCAGCCCCGGCAGCGAGGCCGCATACTCGGCCGACAGGTTGTAGGCATCGCCGCCCACGATCACCAGATGCATCTCGCGACCACGCTCGCGTAGCAGCGCCTGGGCATGGATCATCCGGTCCTGGCCCTTCCACGGCTGCAGGCGCCCCACCAAGCCCACGACCGGTCGCCGGCCGGTGGGCGGCAGCGGTGAGCCGGCGCCTGTCTCGGGGTCGGGAGCGGACGCGCCCGCGGCGACGACGAACGTGCGGCGCCGCGGAAGCAGTCGGCCCTGCGCCTCGGCGGCCGCCTTCGAGTAACACCCGACGGCTGCCGCCGGCAACAGCGTCGCCACCGAATCGAGCCAGCTACGCGAAGGGATCGACTGCTGCCACCACAGCACCCGATCTGCCATCCCCGCAAGGAGTGCCGCGGGCGAACCGTATAGCTGTGTCTTGGCCGACCAGTTGAGGATCACGTCCGGGCGGCGGCCACGAAAGATCCGCGCGAGCCGCCACACCGTAGCGGCCCACCGGTGCGGCTCGCGCAGTCGTCCCGCTGCGAGCACATCGACGCGGAATCCGGCCTCCCGCAGCTCCCGTGGCCACGGTCCGTCCTCGAAGAACACGAGCTCGAACTCGTGACCGCTCGCCGGGGCGCCGTCGAGCACCGCCTGCAGCATCGCCTCAGCACCACCGAGCCGCTGACCCCAGGGAAGGGTCACTAGCACACGCATGTCGACTTCCTTAACGCCTGAGGTCGTCGTGTGCCACACGACCATAGGTGTCGCACCCCTGAATCACCTCTATAGACTACTCAACGCATCAGTGTTCAACGACCACCATGAGAAATAAACATGAGTGGCTTCAACCGATGCAGAACCGCTGTGTCCGCGTCACTAAAAGTAAGCCTCGTCCACGACTATCTGCTCGTGATGCGAGGGGCGGAGCGGACCTTCGCGGCGATGGCCGACCTCTATCCCGAGGCGCCGATCGTGACTCTGCTCTACGACGAGCAGGGCACCGGCGGGCGCTTTGCGGGACGTTCGATCACGACCTCGCCTCTACAGCGTCTCGGCGTCGGCCAGCGCGGCTTCAGACGTCTGCTGCCGCTTTATCCCTGGGCCGTCGAGCGCCTTCAAGCACCATCGTCGGATGTGGTCCTGTCGAGCAGCAGCGCATTCGCCCATGGGCTTGGTGTCCCCACTGGGGCCGTGCACGTCTGCTACTGCCACGCCCCTTTCCGCTACGCCTGGTACGAGCAGGAGCGGGCGCTCGGCGAGATGCCGGCTGCGCTGCGCCCTCTGCTGCGCCTGCAACTGGCGAGGATGCGCCGCTGGGATCTGCGGGCGAGCGGGCGCGTCGACATCTACATCGCCAACTCAGAGCTCACCCGCGAGCGGATCCGGCAGTTCTACGGGCGCGAGGCGAGCATCGTCCACCCGCCCGTGGAGACCGAGCGCTTCAGCGTGGGAGAGCCCGGCGAGCACCTGCTCCTGGTGTCTGAGATCGTGCGCCACAAGCGAGTACACGTGGCGCTGGAGGCGGCGCGCCGGGCGCGCGCGCCGATTCGGATCGTGGGCTCCGGGCCGGAGCTCGAGTCACTCAGGGCGGCCTATCCCGAGGCCGACTTCCTCGGGCGCCTCGACGACGTAGCCCTGGCCGAGGTGTACGCGAGCGCTCGTGCTGTGATCATGCCGAGCATGGAGGAGTTCGGGATCACAGCCGTCGAGGCTCAGGCGGCGGGACGCCCCGTGATCGCAGCGTCCGCCGGCGGCGCCCTGGAGACCGTGATCGACGGTGAGACCGGGCGCCTCGTGCGGCTCGACGACGTCGACTCGTTCACCAGCGCCATCATCGAGATCGACGGGCTTCGGCTCGACCCTGATTTGGCCGTGAAGAACGCCCAGCGCTTCTCAGTGGCGAGGTTCCAGAGTCGCATCGCAGAGCACGTCCAAATGGCTGTGCAGCGAGGACGCGAAGCTCCCCACAGCGGGGCTGCGGGACTTCTATAGGGTTGACATATGCCCGAGGAGACGCTGCACATCGCATGGCTGGGCGCCGGGCCAACCTCGCGGCAGACGGGTGGCGTGCCAGGCGTGGCGACGGAGCTGCTGCACGGACTGGCCAGCCGCGGACACCGGATCGACTGCTTCTTCCCCGGCACGGGCCACCCGATGCCCGCGCGTTTGAGGGATCTCGAGAACCTGACGTTCATCTGGGGTACGAACCAGTGGCGTTGGAACCGCTGGTACAGCCGCACCCGCATCGGCGTGTTCGTCACCGGCCTGTACTTCCGCGCCGTGGCATCGCTGCGACTCAGGCAGAAGGTGCGCCAAAGGCACAAGCAGGAGCCCTTCGATGTCATCTACCAGTTCTCGAACATCGAGGCGCTGGCGATGCCGGCGAGCCTGCGTGGCAAGGTGCCCCTGGTCATCCATCCCGAGACCCATGTGGCGGGCGAGCTTCGCTTCCTGATCTCCGAGCGACGGCTTGCGCTGCGCTGTCAACCCCGCCGCACGCTGGCCGTGGCGGCCGGCACGATGGCAGTGCGCGCGTTGATCCAGCGGATGAGGATCAAGAGCGCGAGCCTGCTCATCTGCATCAGCGCCGTCTTCCGCGACCACCTGATCAACGACTACGGCGTCCCCCGCGCGCACACGGTCGTGATCCCCAACCCCGTGCACCTCGAGCGCTTCGAGGACGGCGCCGCCGACCGTGCCCCATCCAGTCCTCCGGTCGTGCTGGTGCTCGGCAGGATCGCGGTGCGCAAGGGCATCGAGGACGTGATCGCAGTGGCCGAGTTGCTGCGCGAGCGTGGGGCCGAGGCGCGGATACGAGTCGTGGGGGGCCCGAGCCTGTGGTCGGACTACACCCGTCTGTTGGAGGACCTTCCCGGCGAGAACGCCGAATACGCGGGCCAGGTTCCGCCGGCGGAGGTCCCGGGAGAGCTGGCGGCGGCCGACATCCTGCTTCAGGCCAGCAAGTACGAGCCGTTTGCGCTCACCGTCGCCGAGGCGCTCGCCGCCGGTGTCCCGGTCGTGGCCACGAGCGAGGTGGGCGCGAGCGAGGGGACCGATCCGAGCGTGGTGTCAGTGCTCGAGCCTGGCGACATCGCTGGCATGGCCAACGCGATCGCGGACATGGCCGAGCGGCTGCGGGCCGCGCCGGGTGAGATCCGCGGGCGCGCACGCAGCGAGGCCGAGCGGCTGTACTCCTCAGAGCTCGTGTGCGAGCGGATCTCAGCGGCGCTGAGCGAGCTCGTGCGGGGCTCTCAGGTGACGTGAACCAGTTACTCGCGCGCTCAGGCAGATCCTCGGTGTCGGGATGGAGTTGCTCGAGAGCCGTTTCGAGTCCCAGCAAGTGCGCCCCGTCGCCGGAGGTAACGCGCAAGGGCTGTGACGGGGGCGTGGATCACCTGTCGAACGAAGCCCGATCGCTCGGCGAGCTGGCCGGCCGAGCAGCCGCATCCGTCGCCGTGGCTGGGGCTGCAGCACTCGGCCTTGGCGCTTGGCTCGCAGCATGTTGCTTGCGTCTCGGGAGCACAGCAGGAGTTGCTCGTCGTCTCGGTGGTGGGGGTCAGCTCAGCCACGCAGATAGCTCCTCGAGGGCGTTGGGGATGACGTAGTAGTAGGCCCACAGCCCTTGGCGCTCGGAGTCCACGATCCCGGCGTCGCGGAGCTTCTTGAGGTGATGGGAGAGCGTGGGCTGTGCGATGTCGAAGAGCGGCACGAGCTCACAGACGCAGACCTTCCCCGCGTGCTTGCGAAGCACGTCGACCAGCTGCAGCCGGATTGGGTCACCGAGGGCCTTGGCAACCTCGGCCATGCGCAGCGCCTGCTCGCGCTGTACGTCGGGGTAGACGACGGGCTCACAGCACGGCGAACCATTGGGTCTCCTCTGCTTGGGAGCCAGCTCCAGATCGATGGGCATCAATCTACTTATATCAATAACAGTCATATCCATCAATGTAATAGGATTGCGTCATGACCTTGGGGGATGAACCGCGACAGGACACCTGCGAGCTACTCGTCTCCGGGCTGGTGGTCTGATGAGCGTCCGCGTCGCCATCAACGGCTTCGGCCGCATGGGCAGGCTGGCTTTGCGGGCTGCTTGGGACTGGCCGGAGCTCGAGTTCGCGCACGTCAACGAGATCAACGGCGACGCGAGCACAGCCGCTCATCTGCTTACGTTCGATTCTGTCCACGGACGCTGGTCTGAGAACGTTCAGGGGGACGGGGACAGGCTGACCGTTCAGGGGACGCCGCTCGGCTACACCGCCACGGCAGACCCCGGCGATGTGCCGTGGGACGACTTGGGCGTTGAGGTGGTGCTTGAGTGCTCGGGCCGGTTTCGCACCCCCGACGCGCTGGAGGCCTACTTCCGTCGAGGAGTCCGCAAGGTGATCGTGGCCGCCCCGGTCAAGGGCGGTGCCTTGAACGTGGTCGTCGGGGTCAATGACCACCTCTATGACCCTCAGCGTCATCGCGTGCTGACGGCGGCATCCTGCACGACCAACTGCCTCGCCCCGGTGGTGAAGGTGATCCATGAGGGGATCGGCATCGAGCATGGTCAGATCACGACCCTGCATGACATGACCAATACCCAGACGGTCGTGGACGCTCCGCACAAGGATCTGCGTAGGGCGCGTGCCGCGAACGTCTCGCTTATCCCCACTAGCACTGGGTCGGCGACCGCTATCGGGCTGATCTTTCCCGAGCTCGAGGGCAAGCTGAACGGCCTCGCGGTGCGTGTGCCGCTGCTGAACGCATCGCTTACCGACTGCGTGTTCGAGGTGGCCCGCCCCACGACGGTCCAGGAGGTCAACGGGCTGCTCGAGACAGCGGCCACGGGCCCACTCGAGGGCATCATGGGCTACGAGCGCCGGCCGCTTGTATCGATCGACTTCAAGGACGATCCTCACTCGGGGACCATCGACGCTCTCTCAACGATGGTGACGGACGCCACGCAGGTGAAGATTCTCGCTTGGTATGACAACGAGTGGGGCTACGCAAACCGGCTTGCCGAGCTGGCGCGCACCGTCGCCCTCACCCTTCCAGGTCGCGAGAGCGCCACCGCTGGCTTGCCGAGGGCTACCGATGACTAGCAAGGCGACGGTCTCCGCAGGGAGCGCCTCGGGCCCGGGGCAGATGCGCAACTACGTCCTGGTGACAGGCGCCTACTGGGCTGAGACGCTGGTGGACGGGGCGACCCGAACGCTGGTCCTGTTCTACTTCGACAAGCTCGGCTATAGCCCGTTGCAGGTCGCGTCGCTGTTCGTCCTCTATGAGATCGCGGGGATAGTCACCAATCTCGTAGGTGGTTGGCTCGCCGCCCGCTTGGGCCTCAAGAGCACCCTTTTCATGGGCCTGGCGATACAGATCCTCGCGCTGCTGATGCTCGGCTTCGCGCCCGCCTCGCTCCTGGTCGTTCCCTATGTGATGGTCTCTCAGGCGTTCTCGGGCATCGCCAAGGATCTGAGCAAGATGAGCTCCAAGAGCGCTGTCAAGCTCGTCGCACCCGAGGGCGATAGCTCCTCGTTGTATCGCTGGGTCGCGGTTCTTACGGGCTCGAAGAACGCGCTCAAGGGAGTTGGGTTCTTCCTTGGTGCTGTGCTGCTCACCCTCGTCGGCTTCCAGGCCGCGCTACTGACCCTCGCTGCGATGACGTTGATCGCGCTGGTGGCGAGCGCGGGGCTGATGCGTGGCCACCTCGGCACGCCCGACAAGAAGGCGAAGTTCAAGCAGATGTTCTCCAACAACCGGGCGGTCAATGTCCTCGCCGGCGCTCGCATCTTTCTGTTCGCCTCCCGCGACGTGTGGTTCGTGGTCGGACTGCCGTTCTTTCTCTACTCCGTCCTGGGCTGGTCCTTTTGGGCAGCCGGGACGCTCTTGGCGGTGTGGGTCATCGGCTACGGCGCCGTCCAGGCGGCCGCGCCTCGCTTCGTCCGTGGTCACAGCGGCGGGCCGGACGGCGAGCCCGATGGCAAGACCGCGATCCGCCTGGCACTCCTCTTGGCGCTATGCCCAGCCGCAATCGCGCTCGCGCTCACACTCCACGTCGATCCGACACTTGCGATCGTCGCCGGGCTGATCCCGTTCGGGGTCGCCTTCGCGATGAACTCCGCCGTCCACTCCTACCTGATCCTCGCCTACGCAGACAACGACAAGGTTGCAATGAACGTCGGCTTCTACTACATGGCAAACGCGGGCGGACGCCTTGCTGGGACGGTGCTCTCGGGGCTGATCTACGAGTGGCACGGTCTCACGGCCTGCCTCTGGACATCAGCCGGTTGTGTTCTCGTCGCCGGCGCACTGTCGCTGCTCCTACCGGCCGAGGCAACCGAGGGGCAGGCAGCCCATGGCTTGCGGCCTGGGAGGGTGCTTTGAGCCGCCTGGGCGTCGTGGTTTAGAGGCCGCGGCGTCCGAGGACGTGGGGGATGGTGCGTAGGAGGATCTTGATGTCGCTCCAGAGTGACCAGTTGGCGACGTAGAGGTAGTCGATCGCGACCATCTCTCTGAGGGGCACGCGCGCGGGTCCGAGGATCTGCCAGGGGCCTGTCATGCCGGGCATCAGCTCCAGGCGCCGGCGGTGCCAGCCCGCGATCCGCTGGTCCTCGTCGATGACCAGGGGCCGTGGCCCGACGAGGCTCATCTCGCCCCTGACGATGTTCCATAGCTGTGGCAGCTCGTCAAGCGCGCTTCGGCGCAAGAGCCGCCCGACGCGTGTCACGCGTGGGTCCTCAGCGATCTTGAACAGCCCCTCCTGCGCCTCGTTGCGATCCCGCAGCCCATCCTTCAAAGCCTCCGCGTCCGGGATCATCGTGCGGAACTTCAGCATCTGGAAACGATGCCCATGACGCCCGACCCGCTGCTGGCGAAAGAACACCGGCCCGCGACTATCGAGCTTGATCGCAACCGCGATCACCGCCAACAGCGGCGAGACCGCGAGCAGCCCCACCGAAGCGCCAACCAGATCGAACGTGCGTTTGAACGCCGCCGAGGAGCGCGTCAAATCGAAGCGCCGCACACCCATCACCGTCACGCCATGCAGATCGTCGAACTCGACCGAGGAGCCCACGACCTCCAGCAGCCGCGGCAGCACACTGACCCTCACCCCGACCGCCTTCAATGTGCGCACGAGATTCAACATCTCCCCCGCATCCACACTGCGCGGCGCGATGATCGCCCTGTGCACATCAAGCGTCTGCGCCAAATCCCTGATCTCCGCAAGCCGCGCCTCAGAGAAGCTGTCCGTCGACCACGGCGCGACCTTGTCGAGATCGAGATGCGCGACCACATCAGCCTTCACGCCCCCATGACCAGTCAACTTCGCCCTGATCGTCTCCGCCGACATCTCATCCCCGATGAACAAACACCGCTCAGCCGCAGCGATCCGCAACGAGATCGCCCGCGAGACCGTCCGCGCGAGCAACAAAAACACAGCCAGCGCCAACCACAACACCATCGCCTCGTGACGATCGAGCTGCCCACGAACGATCAACCCCCCCGCAAGCCACGCCACCAGCGCACACAAAGTCGCCAACTGCAACAACTTCGGCGCCTCATCCAAAGTCGTCTTACGCAACAACGACTCATCCCGGTCATAAAGCCCGGTCAACTTCGCGCACACCACCAGGATCGGCACCCCCGCAATCCCCACCCACGTCAACTGCACCGACCGCCGCGACACCGCCACTGTCAACACGAACGCCCCGACAATCGCCAGAACATCAGCCAACACCAGCATCCGGCGAAACAGCGCATCCCTGCGAATACAAGCCTCAGGCCCCCGAACCTCCGAGATCCCCGCAGCCCACACACGCCGACGCCCCGCACGCCCCCACAACCCACGCGAAGCAGCCAACGGCGGAACCCAAACAACCCCCTCCTCCGACCCCCTACCAGCCTCGACACTCACAGCGACACCAGCCTCCTTGCTCGCCACACGGGCCCCCATACTGACCCACCCCACCCCAACAAATGTCGAGATTCCGTAACCCCACTAACGCCCCGCGCATCATAAACACCAACCAACCCCAAAGCAACCCCCCCACCACAACACGCCAACAACCTCAACAAGACCAACAACCACAAGCGATCCGTAGCTATCAGATCGATCGCACCACGGACGTGAGGAATCCACTACCCTTGACCGTCAGAGCGAGAACGAGGGCCATCAGCCCCTGGCGTCGCTCGGCCCATGAGCAAATGCACGTCGATCCATACATAGTCCTCGGAAGCGCCGTCGTGGGGTTCCTCGTCGGAATGACCGGCGCGGGCGGCGGTGCGCTGATGACGCCGATGCTGATCCTGCTGTTCGGGGTCAAACCCTCCTCCGCGATCTCCAGCGACCTGGTGGCAGCGGTCGTCATGCGCCCGGTGGGAGCGGGAGTCCACCTGCGCAAAGGCACCGTCAACAAG
>DATARM010000187.1:0-15126 GCA_036264155.1 Solirubrobacteraceae bacterium | reverse complement strand
GAGAGCCTCAAGCTCCTCAGTCCGCTGCCCTCTGCGCAGCAGGCCCTGCTCATCTTCCGGGGCGTGACCGCGGGCGGCAAGAGCGCGACGTTCACGCTGGTGAGCGAAGCGATCCTGCACGGAAGCGCAACCTGCCTGCCGAGCCCCACCCAGTGCGAAGCAATCGATCTGGCGCCGGGACAGACCGAGCAGCTCGAATACATCTCCTCGACCGGCCAGGTCTCGCTCTACGAACTGCGGATTGTGAGCATCGTCTCGGCCAAGGCCACGACGGCGGCCGTGAAGAACATCCTTCGGGGGGAGTCCAAGGCCGGGCGCGAACTGCTTCGCCGCTCCGGCCAGACAGCGATTCCCTACCTGAAGAACTCGAGCCAGGCGGGCGTGCTGGTGTTCACCGCACACGCTGCCCACGCGGCTCGTGCTCACGCCGCGGCGCACGCGCGCCGCTAGCCCGAAGCTCCCAGCAAATAAGCTAGGGGCGTGACGCTACGCCTCATAACCGCCGGCGAGTCCCATGGCCCCGGTCTGACATGCATCGTCGAGGGCCTTCCCGCCGGTCTCTCGCTGGTCCCTGAGGACATCAACCGCGACATGTCGCGCCGCCAGCTCGGCCACGGTCGTGGCGGGCGCATGAAGATCGAGCGCGACGCCGCCGAGGTCACCGCCGGCGTACGCCACGGACTCACCCTCGGGGGGCCAATAGCGCTGCAGGTGCGAAACCGCGACTACGCCAACTGGGAGGAGCGGATGAACCCGTGGCCGGTTCAGGAGCCGGTCGCCGAGGTGCACCTGCCGCGCCCCGGGCATGCCGACCTGGTGGGCACGCAGAAGTACAAGCAGAGCGACGTGCGCAACATCCTCGAGCGCGCCTCCGCTCGTGAGACCGCCGCGCGCGTCGCCGGCGGTGCCCTGTGCAAGGCCTTCCTCGGCGCGCTCGGCGTGAGCGTCTACTCGCACGTGATCCAGATCGCCTCGGTCCATGCGCCCGAGCAGGAGACGGAGCTGACGTCGGCCGATTTCGCGGCCGTGGACGAGTCGCCCGTGCGTTGCCTCGATGCGCAAGCGTCCAAGGAGATGGTGCGCGAGATCGACCGGCTGCGTAAGGCCAACGAGTCGCTCGGCGGCGTGTTCGAGGTGCAGGCGTTCGGGCTGGTTCCCGGGCTCGGCTCGCACATCTCCTGGGAGGAGCGCCTCGATGGACGGCTGGCGATGGCGATCTGCTCGATCCAGGCGATCAAGGGGGCTGCGATCGGCGATGGCTTCACCGTCGCCGGGCTGCCCGGTTCGCAGGCACACGATGAGATCTTCTTCTCTGAAGAGCGCGGCTACTACCGCGAGACCAACCATGCGGGTGGTTTGGAGGGCGGGATGACAACGGGCCTGCCGCTCGTGGTGCGCGGAGCGATGAAGCCGCTGCCGACCCTCACCAAGCCGTTGCGCTCGGTCGACACGGCCACCCACGAGCCGGCACAGGCCCTGCGCGAGCGCACCGACTCGTGCACCGTTCCCGCGGCAGGGGTGGTGGGGGAGGCGATGGTGGCGCTGGTGCTCGCAGACGCCTACAGGCGTAAGTTCGGCGGCGACCACATCGACGACGTGATCGAGGCCGTGCGCGCCTATCAACAGCGCATCGGATGGCTTTCGTCCTGATCGGCTTCATGGGCGCCGGCAAGTCGACCGCCGCCCGCGAGTTGGCGGCGGCGCTCGGTGTCGAGGCGCGCGACAGCGACGAGCTATTGGAGCAGGAGCTCGGACATCCGGTTGCCCACGAGTTCGAGCTGCACGGCGAGCAGGCCTTCCGTGTCGCCGAGGAGCAGCTGGTCTGCCGCCTGCTCAGCGAGGCTCCGAGCGACAGCGTGGTGGCGCTGGGTGGGGGCAGCGTGCTCTCCAAGCGCGTACGTGAGGCGCTCGGCGCGCATGTGACCGTGCTGTTGGACGTGGACCCCGACACCGCCTGGGAGCGGGTGCAATCCTCGCCGCAGGGCGCCACGCGGCCGCTGGCGCGCGACCGCGAGGAGCTCCGCTTGCTGCACGCAAGCCGGGCCGCTTTGTATGAGGGGCTCGCCGACGCGTTCCTCGTGGAGCTGCCTATCGGTGGGGCTGCCCGTGTGGCGGATGCCTTGAAGGCACTGGCCGCCGCTCCGCATGGCACATCGCTGCTGTGGGCGCGCTCGCGCTCGGGTGAGTACCCGGTGCTGGTCGGGACGGGACTGCTCGCGGAGGACGGCGGCGAGACGGTGGGGAGGGTGTGGCCGCTCGATCGCAGCCGCTCCCGCTGCTTCTGCGTGAGCGACGAGAGCGTGGAGCCGCTGTATGGGCGCCGGCTCGGGGAGTTGGCGGCGACGATCACGATCCCGGCCGGCGAGGCGCACAAGAGCCTTCAGAGCGCCGAGAGCGTCTGGGAGGGCCTGCTCGAAGCCGGCATGACGCGAGCCGATCACGTGGTGGCCCTCGGCGGGGGCGTGGTCGGCGATCTGGCTGGGTTCTGCGCGGCCACCTATCAGCGTGGAGTGCCTGTCGTGCAGGTTCCCACCACGCTCGTGGCGCAGGTCGACTCGGCCTACGGTGGCAAGACCGGAGTCGACCTGCCCAAGGCCAAGAACTACGTCGGCGTGTATCACCAGCCGGCGGGTGTGCTCGTCGATCCCAACACGCTGGCGACGTTGCCGGCGCCCGAGCTGGCGGCGGGATGGGTGGAGGTCTTGAAGACCGCGCTGATCGCCGGCGGTGCGCTGTGGGAGTCGGTGGCGGGTGGCGGCGAGATCGACACGCGCACGATCCTCGCGTGTGCTCGCACCAAGCTCGCGGTCGTCGCCGCGGACGAGCGCGACGGTGCTCGTCGCCAGGTGCTCAACCTCGGTCACACTGTCGGCCACGCGATCGAGACGGCCACCGGCTACGGGCGCTTTCGCCATGGGGAGGCGGTCGGCCTCGGTTTGCTGGCGGCGCTACAGATGTCGGGCCAGCCCGAGCTGCGAGCACAGGTACGCGAGCTGCTGGCTGCGCGGGGACTGCCCGTCACCCTCCCGGACGTCTCGATCGACACGGTGGTGGAGGCGATCGCACACGACAAGAAGCGCCTTGGAGCGTGCGTCCCGTTCGTGCTCGTCAGGGCTCCCGGGGACGTCCGCTACGGCTGCGACGTCGCAGAGCCAGAGGTCAGGAGCGCGGTCGAGGAGCTCGCGGCATGACCCTCAGGATCGAGGTCATGCACGGCGTCAACCTCGACCAGCTGGGTCGGCGCGACCCCGCTTTCTACGGCACGCTGACACTGCCTGAGCTCGAGCACATGATCGCCGAGCAGGCTGCACAGCTGGGGATGCAAACAAGCTTCTTCCACACCAACCACGAGGGTGCCTTCGTTGAGCACCTGCATTCCCTCGACGGCGAGGCGGACGGCGTTCTGCTCAACCCGGGAGCGTGGACGCATTACGCGTGGGCGATCCGCGACGCACTCGAGATCGCTGCCCTGCCGGCCGTCGAGATCCACCTCTCGGACATCACAGCGCGTGAGCCCTGGCGGTCGCTTTCGGTGATCGGCGATCTCTGCTTTGCCACGGTGTCAGGACGCGGGGCAGGTGGCTATCAGGAGGCACTGGAGCTGTTGTGCGAACGACTCGACCGAGAGGAGCAGCAATGAGACGCCCTGTGTCAACCTTTTTGTGCGAGGAGTTTGTTGAGGGCGTTGTGTTGGGTGGGGTTGTAGGGCGTGTGGTCTTGCCAGCAGCGCCAGAGCACGCGGGTCCAGGCGCGTCCGAGGATGCGTATGGCGTGGGGGTGGTTGCAGCCGCGGGAGCGGGCGCGTTGGTAGACGTCTTTGGCCCAGGGGTGCCAGTGTCGTGTGCTGTCGGCCAGGACGCTCATGTGTTGGCGCAGGCGCTTGTCGCAGGCCCAGCGGAAAGTGGCGTTGTTGCGTTTGCCGGACTGGATCGTGACTGGGGCTTGCCCGGCGTCAGCGGCGAGCGAGTCGTTGGTGGGGTAGCGGGCGCGGTTGTCGCCGATCTCGGCGAGCAGGCCGGCGGCTGTGATGACGCTCTTTGGGTCGCGGAAGAAGGCGAGGAAGATCGCACCGTCGGGGTGGTTGCGGGTGGCGCCGGCGATCTGGCTTGTGAGCTGGCTGATCTGCTCGACGATGGGGCGCAGCGCGGCAACGAGCCCGATCACGGCGGAGCGTCTTGCGTCTTGCTCGAGTTCTCCGATGGTGGCGTTTGGTGCGTTGCGCAGCCGGGTGAGCAGCTCGGTGGGTGTGCGTCGGCCGCTGTAGGCGTTGCGCGCGAGGAAGCTTTCCAGGCGCTTCTCGCCGAGGCCGCGGGTATCGGTCGGGCTGGGGTAGCGCTCGAGGAACGCGAGTCCGATGGGGCTGTCGATATCCGCGAAGATTTGTTCAGCGCCTGCCCAGAACGCTTGCAGCTGGACGCGCAGCTGGTTGGCGAGAGCGACCCTGGCGTTGACGAGGTCCTCACGGGTGCGCACGAGTGCCTTCAACGCGAGTGTCTCGTCGCTGGAGGGCGCGAGCACGGGGAAGCGGTGTCGGTCGGTTCTGGCGAGCTCGCACAGCACGAACGCGTCGAAGCGGTCGTTCTTGCCCGCGGCTGCGCGGTATCGGTCACGCGCAGCCTTGACCTGGTTGGGGTGGATCGCGAGCACGACGATCCCGGCCGCGAGCAGCCTTCCGACCAAGAGCCCGTCGGGACGCTCGATCGCGCAGCACTCCACACGGTGGTCAAGCAGCAGTGCGATCAGTGCGCTCACGCCGACCTCGTCGTGGCTGAACTGTTCGGCAGTGAGCAGCGCTCCGTTCTCGTCGGTGATGTGAACGTCGTGCCAGTCGCTGGCCCAGTCGATCCCGCAGATTGCGCCCATGGATTCTCCTCCTCGCTAGAGGTTCGTTTGAAAAATGCTGGCCAGGAGGTACCGTGGCGGGTGCTCATAGGCAGGCCCTCGGTGGGGCGACGCCCTGTCGCCGCTCTGGGTGCCTCACACCACCGGGAGGCGCTTGTCTCATTGAGGCCGTCTCAGCGGCTAGCGCGACTGGCGCTCTCCCGGCGGTGGTCAGCTATGTGCGCTGAGTCTCAGGCCTCGCCCAACCAGCAGTCGAGCGAGATCTCCCACTCTCGGAAAGAAAACGAGAACAACCCCGACACCCAGCAACCAGAGGTTGCCCTATGAGCCCGCAGGAGACTCGTCAGCCGGCGCGTGTCGAGCGCCTCGCCGGGGAGCTTCCCGGCCTGGAGCTAGACGCGCTGCTCGTCGACTCGTTGGTGAACGTGCGCTACCTGACCGGCTTCACGGGCAGTAACGCCGTGGCGCTCGTGCTGGCCGGGAAGGCTGTCGGTCATAGCGGCCACCATCGCTTCCTGACCGACTCCCGCTACACCACGCAGGCCGCTGAGCAAGTGTCGGTCGAGTTCGAGCGCCAGATCGCCGCAGGCGAGCTGCTGGAGGCGCTGGGCGGCCTGCTTGCTGAGGGTGGGGGACGCCTCGGCTTCGACGAGGCGAGCGTCACGGTCAAGACCCACCGGCACCTGCGGGAGCTGCTGCCTGAAAGCTGGGAGCTCGTCGGCTGCAGCGGCGCCGTGGAGCGGCTACGCGCCGTCAAGGAGCCGGCTGAGATCGAGTGCCTCCGTGCTGCCAGCCAGCTCGCCGACGAGGCGCTGAGGGAAGTTCTCCAGCGTGGCCTCGCAGGCCGCAGTGAGCGCGATGTGGCGCTCGATCTGGAGTTGCGGATGCGCCAGCTCGGCGCTGAGTCTCCGAGCTTCCCCTCGATTGTGGCCGCCGGCGCGCACGGCGCGCTCCCGCATGCCGAGCCGCGCGAACAGACGATCCCGCGAAATGTGCTGGTGACGATTGACTGGGGCGCCGTGCTCGACGGCTACTGCTCAGACTGCACGCGCACTTACGCCACCGGTGAGGCGATCTCGACGCAGGCACGCGAGGTCTACGAGCTCGTGCTCGACGCCCAGCAGCGGGGGCTCGCAGCCGTTCAGGCGGGACGCAGCGGGCCCGAGGTCGACGCTGTGGCACGCGCGGTCATCGAGGCGGGAGGGCACGGCGAGAACTTCGGGCATGGTCTCGGCCATGGTGTGGGGATGGAGGTCCACGAGGCGCCGAGGGTCTCTCGGACGGCCTCCGACGAGCCGCTCGTGGCGGGAAACGTGGTCACGATCGAGCCGGGCATCTACCTGCCTGGTCAGCTGGGTGTGCGGATCGAGGACCTGGTCGTTGTGCGTGAGGGCACTCAGGCGGTCCTCACGAGTCTCTCCAAGGAGCTCACAGTCGTCGGCTGAGCGCTTGGGGTCCTCGTGCGTGGGCCGCCGACGGCATGCGGTCCTGGCTCGCGAGCGAACAGGCGTAGTGAGAGCGCGCCTGCCAGCGGAAGCGACCAGGCCAGGAACAGCGCGGCCTGCCAATCGGGTGAGACATGGCCCGGCAGCCATTGGAAGCTCACCCACACGAGCACGCTGGCCGCGATAGCCAGCTTGACCGCTCTGAAGGCGCCCAGTACGGACCCCCCATGATGGCCGAGGAACCACCAAACCTGCCACGGCTGGAAGATTTCAGACGAGCAGGACCGGCCCGGCGGCGAGTAGCGCCCACTCCTTGTTGGCCACCGTCAACCCGAGCAGGACCCCTCGGCGCGCATGCGCGCCACCAGATACAAGCCGAGAACGGCACCCGCCGCCAGACAGGGCAGGGCCACTGTGCGGTAGACAGCGAGCGCTCCGCCGCCCCATAGGCCGGGCAGTAGGGCAAACGGTGCGCGCTCGATGAGCGAGCCGTCGTAGGCGGGAGCGAGCAGCAGAAAGCCTTGGGCGCCAAGCTTGAGCCTCAGGCAGGGGGAGGAAGAGCTGCTGCTATCGCCGCCACGGCACTGGCACCGGCGTGCTTCAGTGGCTCGGTCGAGTGCAGGGAGCGGCTAAACACAAATGCTCCCTCGAGTAGGGAGAGCATTGACAGCGAGAGCGCTCGCGCTGCATCGTGATCGATACCCGCGGTTTGGATGTATGCCGTTGCAGCCTCGATCCAGCTCGTGAACACCTCAGCCGTGGCCACTCGCAGAGGCTCGTTCGTGCTTGCCACCTCGAGAGCTACCGTGGCGATTGGGCAGGCGTCGATGAAGTTGGTTTCCTCGAGTGTCTGAGCGGCTCCGGTGAAGAAGTCGCTCACCGCCGTGAGTACGTCGGGAGCCTCAGCGGCCACGGCGGCGAACAGCTGCAGGTAGAGCGCTCCCGAGGTACGAATAACCTCCGCACCCAGTTGCTCCTTGCCGCCGGGGAAGAAGTGGTAGATCGAGCCGAACGGAGCGCTGGCCGCGGCCACGATCTGCTTGACGCCTGTGCCGTTGTAGCCGCGGCGGCGAAACAGCTCGGCGCTCGAGCCTACGATCCGTTCCCTGGTGCCCGCCATCCTGCCTCCGTCCGCTCTTCCATCGATAGACCTCCAATGTACTAGAGCGATCTATCAAATAAGCCCTGCGGCGGCGTAGTGCCACGAGGTGGTCACGTGGCCGACCGTGAGTTGAAAAGGGACGCCACACACGAGGCCGTAGGCGCCTCGGTTAATGACACGGAAGATCGGAGCGGCGAGTACGACTTGGGCTATCGCGTTCCATTAGACGGTCGTGTCCTCGTCTCCGATCTGAAAGACCCGCCTCCATTCCCGTCCATGTCCGTGGGCCGCGAAAATTCAGATCAGCTTCTCCGATGTCCTATAGGCATCGGCGGGGCGTGGCAGAGGAACTCCCACGGTAGGCAAGGGAGTCGGAACGGACATCGGGCGCGCACGCTACTCGGCGCTTGCGACGGAGTCCGACCAGCGCGTGGGCAGCAGTTCGATCGGGTGCGGCGACACGTCGCGATCATCCTCCGGCCAGCTCTGCGAGCAGTGCCTGCGGAGCGATAATGCGTATTCCGCGGTACTCGCCTACTGGCAGCAGGTGTCGACGATCACCGGACACGATGATTTGCGCCTGGGCCTCCGCGGCGCAAGCCAGGATCACGTCGTCATCAGGATCACCCGTGATCTCCTCTGGAGCATTCGCCGGTGTTGCGGCCGGGGTGCCCGCAAGGTCGATCAGAAGCGTTCTGATCTCGCGTACTCGCTCAGGCTCGAAGCCGAACTTCAACGTGAGTACACGCACAAGCTCGTCGAGGACTGGGTCTGCCACCACCAGTTCGAGCCGACCGTCGATCGCCGCCTCGATTACGCGGCTTGGGGGTCCGCCCGCGATGAATGCCGAGATCAGGACGTTCGTGTCGCAGAGGACGCGGGGCGTCACGTGGGAGCTGTGCGCAGCTCGTCGACCAGATCCTCGATGTCTTCGGGTCCGATACCTAGAGCCTCTGCTTGGTCGCGCCCGTATCGCCGGAGGCTGGAGAAATGCTCGTGCTGTATATGGCGACGTAGCGCGTCACGTACGACCTCGCTCTTGGTCTTGCCGGTGGCGCGGGCGAGTGCCTCGGCCTCGGTGGCTAGCTCATCGGGGATCGAGACGGAAAGCAGACGAGACATATGAAATCATCATATCGCATGTGCGACGCATAGAGCTTGGCTGCTCAACCAATTCAAGAAGGTGTGCTGAACGTATTCTTGACGTTGCCGTTGTGAGGCACCCGCACACTTACTGCCGCCAGCTCTGGTGACGCGAGCTCGGATCCGCCCGCTACGCCGAGATCGCCCATCCGGCGTGCGGTGTTGAGCAGCGTGCCCTCGAAGCAGCCGATGACATCGTTGTGGGCGCGGACGGCCGAGTCGAGGCCACGAGATGCCTTCGCCAGCTTCTCAGTAACACCAGCGAGGCGCTTGATCAGCTGACTCCCAAGCTTACGGATCTCCTCAGCGTTCTTGGATAGCTCGGCCTGATGCCAGCCGAGGGCGACTACCTGCAGCAGCGCAAACAGGGTGCTGGGGGTTGTGATCGCCACTCGCTGCTGTACGGCATACGCCAGTAGATCGGGATCATGCGCGGCCGCTGCCGCGAACGCGGCCTCCGATGGCATGAAAAGGACGACCATCTCAGGTGCACGAGCGAACTGGGACCAGTACGCCTTCTGGGCCAGCGTCTGAACGCATGAGCGGACGTTGTGAGCGTGTTTGCCGAGCAACTCCTCGCGGACGCTCGGATCGTCGACTCCCAAGCTGTCCTGAAAGGCGCTCCAGATCGCCTTGCTGTCAACTGGAAGTGACCCGCCGGTGGGTAGGCGAAGCACGAGATCCGGTCGCCTTTTCTGCTCCCCGTCCGAGACGTGTACCTGCACGTCGAAGTCCACGTGCTCCCGCAGGCCCGCCGCCTCGACGAGGTTCTGCAGTGTCATCTCTCCCCAATGACCGCGTTCACCCGCGTGGCCGAGCAACTGGTTCCACTGTGTGGCCTCGCTCACCAGCTTCTCCTGCTGGCGACTTACGCCGGTAAGCAGGCCTCGCAGCTCGCCGAGCGAGTCCGCTAGCGCCGGATCGCCGTCGGAGTGGCGTCGCAGCACGACGACGATCAGGACCGTGGCGCTCGCCGCGCCCAGGATGTAGCTGATCAGTAGGCCCACTTCGGCCTTGTCGGCACCTGACTGCCAGTCGATGAGAGCTGAATCCAAATATTCGTATATCTGGCTTCGTCGTTAATGCACCCGCGGAGTAACTCCAGCGAGCTACACTCTCGACTGCGATGCCAAGCAAGCACTCAAGAATCGCCGTGACGGCGGACCCTGAGCTAGGGGACGCGCTCGACCGCGTGCGTGCCGCCACGGGCACCCAGGAGGCCGACGCGTCGCTGGTTCGCAGGCTCGCGATCGAGGGCGCTGAGCTCGAGATGCAGGCCGGGCGCGGGCGCCGTGAGGCAATCGAGGAGCTGTTTGCCGCGATGGATAGGGACGGGTTCGATCTGGGCTTGGACGCGATCGACCGGCTCAATGCGCCTCCGAGCAGCGTGTGAGCGTAGAGCTATGGGACGGCAAGGGCGTGGTGCTCCTCGACACGTCTGCGTGGATGTTCGCGCGCAGGGTTCGTCAGGCGAGGGGGCGGCTATTCGCCGCGGCTGAGCGTGGCGACGTGGCCTGGTGCTGGCCGGTGCGCTACGAGTTGACTGTCGATGCGCCGAGCCCGGAGAGGATCGCCGCCGTTGATCGCACGCTCGCCGGCCTGCGGGAGATAGCGGTCGATCGCGCTGTTCAGCGAGGCGTGCTCTCGGCTATGCGCGAGCTGGCGGACGAGGGCTCCCACGGGGCTCACCGCCTGCCTCTCACCGATCTCACGGTCGCCGTGGCGGCACAGACCTCCGGGCTGGACGTGCTGCACTACGATCATCACTTCGAGCGCCTAGGCGAGCTGCTTGGCGTGCGCATGCTCTGGATCGGCGATCCGTCCATGTGATGGGACAAGGCGCCGCTCAAAACCGACAAACCGCTCATTTGCAGGGAAAAACTTGATCTCAACAAATCAATTCAAAAACGGCAACCACATCGAGGTCGAGGGGACGATCTTCAAGATCCTCGAGTTCCAGCATGTCAAGCCTGGCAAGGGCGGGGCGTTCGTGCGTACGAAGCTGCGCCGGGCCTCCGACGGCAATGTGATCGACCGCACGTTCAGGGCGGGGGAGAAGTTCCGTGACGTGCGCACGGAGGCCAAAAAGATGCAGTTCCTCTACGCCGACGGCGCCGACGCGCACTTCATGGACACGGAGAGCTTCGAACAGATAGCGATCCCCGAAAGCACTCTGCAGGAGGCGCTGCGCTGGATCACGCCGAGCAGCGAGGTGGACGTGCTGTTCATTGACTCCGAGCCTTCCGATCTGCAGCTGCCGAGCACAGTCGAGCTGGAGGTCACGGCGGCCGATCCCGGCCTGCGGGGCGACTCGGTGTCAGGTGGCGGGACCAAGCCCGTCACGCTCGAGACCGGCGCTGTGATCCAGGTTCCCTTGTTCGTCGAGCAGGGGCAGCGCATCCGCGTGGACACCCGCTCGGGTGAATACATGGCGCGCGCCTAGCCATGCGCCGCTCTGATCAGCGCCGCGCGGCGGTGGTGGCGCTCTACCAGCACGATCTCACGGGACGCGAGCTGGTGGAGACCCTGGGGCCGAACGCGTCGCTGTTCGCGCGAGCGCTCGCGCACGCGGCGGCCGACCGCGCCGAGGAGCTCGACGCGATCATCGACCGTCACTCCCACGGCTGGGCCGTGGAGCGGATCCAGCCGCTGGAGCGGAGCATCATGCGGGTGGCGCTCGTGGAGATGCTGCACCCCGACGCGGCCCCGGCCGATGAGCCGATCCCGCCCGAGGGGGCGATCGAGGAGGCTGTGGAGAGCGCCAAGACCTTCTGCGGATCGGACGCGCCGGGCTTTGTCAACGGCGTGCTGGGAGCAGTCCTGCGCGAGGTGCGCGAGAATGCGCAGATCCGATGAGCAAGCGGGAGAGGCCATGAGCAGCGTTGAGCGACTTGACGACCTGATCACCCGCCTGGAGCGGGCTGCCGAGCAGCTGCGCTCGGGCGAGCTTTCACCCGATGCCGCCGCGACGATGGTCGAGGACTGTGCGTCGCTGGCCACCCAGGCGGCGGCTGAGCTCGAGCAGCTCACGCGCGCCGAGGCGTTTGTGCCGGCGCCCGGCCAGGACTCGCTCCTGTAGGCGCTGCCTGCCCTGCTCCGGCCCGTGACCGCCAGCTACCCCGATCACCTGCGCGAGGAGGTCGAGCGCTACCTCGAAGGATTGCGCTTCTCGCAGGAGCCGATCACCGACGGCCTCGATGAGGCCATGCGCTACTCGCTGCTCGCCGGTGGCAAGCGCATCCGACCGGTCCTCGCCCTGGCCACGGCCCGCGCCGTGGGCCTGGAGCAGCAGGAGGCGCTGCCGCTGGCCGGTGCGATCGAGCTGATCCACACCTACTCGCTGATCCACGACGACCTGCCGGCGATGGACGATGATGGGCTGCGCCGCGGACAGCCGACCTGCCATGTGAAGTTCGGCGAGGACGTCGCCATCCTGGCCGGCGACGGGCTCTACGCGGAGGCCTTCCATCACCTGCTCACCCACCAGCGCTCGGCGCCCGAGCGGGTGCTGGCGGCGGTGGCGGAGCTGGCTGCGGCCACGGGCGTCAACGGCATGGTGGGAGGGCAGTACGCGGATGTGAGTCCGCTGACGCCCTCGGGGCCCGGTGCGCTGCGGCGCCTGCACGAGCTGAAGACCGGACGTCTGATCGGGGCCTCTGTGCTCTGCGTACTACTGTTGACGGGGATCCAGGATGGATCTGAGGCGGCTCCCTTCCGGCGTTTTGCCGCCGAGCTGGGGATCCTGTTCCAGATCGTCGACGACATACTTGATGTGACCGGCACAGATGATGCACTGGGAAAGCCACGAGGTAGCGATGAGCGTCACGGAAAGCGCACATACGTGAGCGAGTTCGGGATCGAGCGTGCACGAGCGCTGGCCGCCGAGTCTCACAGCTCCGCACGTGAGGCCTTGGCGGAGGCTTCTGCTGCGCGGGGGCGCCGCCACGACGCGACAGAGCTCGAGCAGATAGCCGACTTCATCTACACCCGCACCTCATGAGCCTGCTCGAGAACGTCAACGGTCCCGCGGATCTGCAGGAGCTCTCCGAGTCCGAGCTGCAGCAGCTCGCCCAGGAGGTGCGTGAGCACATCATCGACACCGTGGGCGAGATCGGCGGCCATTTCGGCGCCAACCTCGGTACGTGCGAGCTGGCCGTGGCGCTCCACTCCGTGCTCGAGTCGCCCCGCGACAAGATCCTCTGGGACGTTGGCCACCAGGCCTACCCCCACAAGGTCCTCACCGGCCGGCGCGATCAGCTGGCGACCATCCGCCAGTACGGCGGCCTCGCCCCGTTCTGCTCGATCGGCGAGTCCCAGCACGACATCATGGGCGCCGGGCACGCATCGACCTCGATCGGCTACGCCGTCGGGATCAAGGAGGGCATGAAACAGATCGGCCCAGAGGTGGACGGCAAGGTCGTGGCGGTGATCGGCGACGGCGCGATGACCGGGGGCGTGGCCTTCGAGGCGATCGGTCAGGCGGGCGGTCTGGGCACGCCGATGGTGGTGGTGCTCAACGACAACGGCATGTCGATCGCCCCCAACGTGGGCGCCCTCTCGCGCTACTTCAACCGCGTGCGCCTGAACCCCAAGTTGTGGCATGCCCGCTCCGGCGTGGAGGGTGGCCTGACCAGACTCCCGGGCGGAATCGGCTCGGCTTTCGAGCGCCTGGGACCGCATTTGAAGGAGTCGATCAAGGCCTTCTGGGCACCTGGCCTGTGGTGGGAGGAGCTCGACTGGGCCTACATGGGCGTGGTCGACGGCCACGACGTGCGTGCGCTGCGCGAAGCACTGCGCGAGGCGCTCGAGGCCGAACGCCCAGTCGTGGTGCACATTGCCACGGTCAAGGGCAAGGGCTTCGCCCCCGCCGAGGACGGGGGCCTGGAGGGCATGGAGAAGTGGCACGCGGCCAAGCCCAAGTCGATCCTCAACGGCTCACCCACGAGCGCCACGCTGGCGCCTCAGGCGGGCGGCAAGGAGGGTGCCCCGGCCAAGCCGGCCGTCATGCAGTACACCCAGGTCTTCGGCGAGGCGCTCGTGCGCGAATGCGAACGCGACCCGCGCGTGGTGGGGATCACGGCGGCGATGAACTCGGGCACGGGTCTGAACATCCTGCAGAACGCCATGCCCGAGCGCTACTTCGACGTGGGCATCGCCGAGCAGCAGGCGATCCTGTTCGCCTCCGGGCTCGCCCTCGAGGGCGTCAAGCCGGTTGCCGCGATCTACTCCACGTTCCTGCAGCGCGCCTACGACCAGATCGTCCACGATGTCTGCCTGCAGAGCCTCAACGTGGTGTTCGCGCTCGATCGCGCCGGCCTTGTTGGCGACGATGGGCCGACCCACCACGGGGTCTTCGACATCGCCTACCTGCGCTGTCTGCCCAACATCGTGCTGATGGCTCCCCGCGACGAGGCCATGCTCGTGCACTTGCTGCGTACCGCCCTCGACTACGACGCGGGGCCGGTTGCCCTGCGCTATCCCCGCGGCGAGGGTCTGGGCACGCCGATTCCCGCGCGCTCCAAGGCGATCGCGATCGGCACGGGCGAGATCCTGATCGAGGCTGACGCCAGCGAGGCCGCGACAGTGGCGGGGCGCAGGGTCGCCCTGATCGGCTACGGCAGCGGTGTCGCCAAGTCGCTCGAGGCGGCGGCCAAGCTGGGCGAGCACGACGTGGCGGTCACAGTCGCAGACGCGCGCTTTGCCAAGCCGATCGACGCTGGGCTGATGGCCCAGTTGGCAGCCGAGCACGACCTGTTGGTCACCGTCGAGGAGGGCGTGCTAGCGGGCGGCTTCGGCTCAGCCGTGTGGGAGACCCTCAACGAGGCCGGCGCCGCCCCGCGGATCCTCAGGGTCGGGCTCCCCGACCGTTTCGTCACTCACGGCAAGCCAGCGCTGCTGCACGAGGAGGTCGGGTTCACCGGCCAGCGCATCGCCGAGCGGGTGCTGGCGGCGATCGGCGACCGCCAGGCGATCTTCAGCGTCTGATCCTTAAATGAAACGGCCCGCCGGGGAGAGCGGGCCGTTTCGGGGAGGAGGGATTCAGGAGAGATGATGTTGCACTCTCGATCAAGAACCATGTTGACGGCGTCGTCTCCCCATCTGTGTGACATCGATCACAGAGATCCGCGACGGGTCTCCTCGGGCACAGCTCACAGCGGTGTGCAAGGGTTCGCGGGCATGGGCAAGCGCCGTCTCGACACTCTGCTGGCAGAGCGTGGCCTGTTCGCTTCACGCACCCGTGCAGCCGCGTCGGTGATGGCCGGCGAGGTGCGGCTGGGCGCAGGCGAGCGCCGGGCGCTGAAGCCCGGGGAGATGGTCGACGAGCAGGAGCTGATCACGCTGCAGGAGCGTCCCGCGTTCGTCTCCCGCGGCGGGATCAAGCTCGCCAACGCCCTCGCCGCCTCGGGTGTGCCGGTCGAGGGTCGCCGCGCGCTCGACGTGGGCGCCTCGACGGGCGGCTTCAGCGACTGCCTGCTCCAGCGCGGCGCGCGCGAGGTGATCGCGGTGGACGTCGGCTATGGCACGCTCGACTATGCGCTGCGCACCGACCCGCGCGTGGCGGTCATGGAGCGCACCAACGCCCGCTCGCTCACG
>DATARM010000172.1:0-53251 GCA_036264155.1 Solirubrobacteraceae bacterium | reverse complement strand
CGACATCTATCTCGGCAAGGTCAAGACGTGGAACGACGGCGAGATCAAGGCGCTCAACCCCGGCACGAACCTCCCGAGCACGGCGATCACGGTCGTGCACCGCTCCGACTCCTCGGGCACGACGTCGGGCTTCACCGGCTTCCTGGCCACGGTCGACCCCGAATTCAAGAGCAAGGTCGGCGAAGGCAAGGACGTACAGTGGCCGACGGGAACGGGCGCCAAGGGCAACGCCGGCGTCGCGGGAGCCGTCCAGCAGACGGCCGGCGCGATCGGCTACGTCGAGCAGGCCTACGCGCTGCAGCACAACTTCACCTACGCCTCGGTGAAGAACAGCGCCGGCAAGTTCGTCGCGCCGAGCCTGGCTTCGACCAGCGCCGCCGCCGAAGGGATCACGGTCCCGGCGAACCTCGGCTTCAAGATCAAGAACCCGAGCTCGCCGGCCGCCTACCCGATCACCTCGCAGACGTTCATCGTCGTCAACAAGGACGTCTGCAAGGCGGGAGTGCCCGGGGGCGAATCGGCCGCGAAGGGTGTCAAGAAGTTCCTCGAATACGGGCTCGGCGCGGGGCAGTCGATCCTCAGTCAGGCCGACTACGCCCAGCTGCCGGCGGCGATCCTGGCGAAATCCAAGGAAGCGGTCGCGGGCCTGCAGTGCAACGGCTCGGCCATAGCGTGAGCCCGAAGCCTCCGCGCAGGCGATAGGAGGCCCGCGTGGGGGCGGCCACGATACGCAGCGGCGGTGAGCGCTCGAAACTCGAGCGCTCACCGCTCGCGCGACTGCCCGACCGGCTGCTGAAGCGCTCGCTGACGCTGCTCTCGGCGCTGATCCTGGCGCTGATCGTCTACTTCTTCGTGCGCCTCGTGGGCGAGGCCAAACCGGCGTTCTCGCGCTTCGGCGTCCTCGGCTTCACGTTCAACAACGACTGGAACGTCAACGGCGAACACTTCGGCGCCCTCCCGCTCGTCGTCGGCACGCTGATCACCTCAGCGCTGGCGCTCGCCATCGGGGTGCCGATCGCGGTCGCCACCGCGCTGTACGCGACCGAGCTGTGCCCGGTACGCCTGCGGGCCCCCCTGACCGTGCTCGTCGAGCTGCTGGCCGCGGTCCCCTCGGTCGTCTACGGCCTGTGGGGGTTCTTCTTCCTCGCGCCGAAACTGCACGGGGCCGAGCAATGGGTGGCCGATCGCCTCTCGGGCGTGCCGTTAATCGGCGGCGGCGTCGTGACGATCCCCAACTACTTCATCACGGGTCTCGTGCTCGCGATCATGATCCTGCCGATCGTGAGCGCGATCGCACGCGAGGTGATGAGCACCGTGCCCTCCGATCACAAGGAGGCGGCCCTCGGCCTCGGCGCGACGCGCTGGGAGATGATTCGCATCGCCGTGCTGCCCTACTGCCGGTCGGGCATCGTCGGCGGGGCGATGCTCGGCCTCGGGCGGGCCATCGGCGAGACGATCGCGGTCACGATCCTGATCGGCGACGCGCCCCAGCTCGGCAGCCACCTGTTCGGCCAGGGCTACAGCCTCGCCGCGGTGATCGCGAACGAGTTCGGCGAGGCACAGGGGCTGCACCGCTCGGCGCTGTTCGCCGCCGGCCTCGTGCTGTTCGTGCTGACCCTGCTCGTGAACGGGCTCGCGCGCGGGCTCGTCGTCCGCGCTGCCCGCAAGACGGGGCAGGCGGCCGAGGACCATGCGGGCGGCTCGCTCGCGGCAGCGGCGGCAGGGGCGTGAGCGCGCAACCTGTCGCACCGGGGCCGCTCACGCGCTTCGCGCCGTCGGGCGCGCGGCGGCGCCGCGACCGGATCGCGCGCGGGACCGTGCTCGGGGCGACGCTCGTCGCGCTCGTGCCGCTCGTGTTGATCGTCTACTACCTGCTCAGCAAGGGCCTCGGCTCGTGGAGCGGAAGCTTCTTCACGACGGACCCTACGGGCAACACGTTCTTCAAGAACCAGAGCATCGGCGGCATCAAGAGCGCGCTGCTCGGCACGATCGAGCTCGTCGCGCTGTCCTCGGCGATCGCCGTGCCGGTCGGGATCGGCGTGGCGCTGTGGCTCGTCGAGTACGGCCGCGACAGCCGCTTCGCGCACATCGTGCGGTTCTTCGTCGACGTGCTCACCGGCGTGCCCTCGATCGTGTTCGGCCTGTTCATCTACATCCTGCTCGTCGTGGGAACGGGCTACGCGGGGTACAAGGGCTCGCTCGCGCTGTCGCTGCTGATGCTGCCGATCGTGATCCGCTCAGCGGAGGTGGTGCTGCTTCTGATCCCGGGCGCGCTGCGCGAATCCGCGCTCGCGCTCGGCGCGCCGCGCTGGCGCGTGATCTTCAGCATCGTGCTGCCCACCGCGCTGCCCGGGCTCGTGACCGGCGTGCTGCTCGCCGTGGCGCGCGCCGCCGGCGAGACGGCCCCGCTGCTGTTCACCGCCGGGGCGACGCTGAAGACGAGCCTGGGCCTGGGCAGCTTCGTGAACTCGCTGCCTGTGCAAATCTACAGCGACGTAACCTCCCCCACGACGGCTGTCGTGAATCGTGCGTGGGGCGCGGCGCTCACTCTCGTAACCCTGATCCTGCTGCTGAATGTCATTGCCAGACTCATCGCGCGAAGGAGCCGGCTCGCATGAGCACCGACCGCAGAGCCGGGGAGGTGGCTGATCTGGAGCCGGAGGCCCAGCGCGAGGCCGAGCAGACGGCGGCGCGCAGCGCCCCGATCATCCCGGCGGAGGAGCGCCCGAACGGCGACGGCGGCGCGAGCGCGCACGCCAACGGCCTCAGCGTGCGCCTCGAGCAGCTGCGCGCCTTCTACGGCGACGCCGAACAGGTGAAGGGCATCGACCTCGACTTCCACGCGAACGAGGTCACGGCGATCATCGGTCCCTCGGGCTGCGGGAAGTCGACGATGATCCGCTGCATCAACCGCATGCACGAGGAGATCCCCGGCGCGCACGCGAAGGGCCGCGTGATGCTGCAGGGACAGGACGTGTACGACCCCTCGGTCGACGTGGTCGCCGTGCGCCGCGCGATCGGAATGGTCTTCCAGAAGCCCAACCACTTCCCGACGATGTCGGTCTTCGACAACGTCGCATCCGGGCTGCGGCTGACCGGCCGCCGTCGCGGCGACATCGCCGAGCGGGTCGAGGCCGCGCTGCGCGGCGCCAGCCTGTGGGACGAGGTGAGCGATCGCCTCGGCGATCCCGGCGCCGGGCTCTCGGGCGGCCAGCAGCAACGCCTCTGCATCGCCCGCTCGCTCGCCGTCGACCCCGAGGTCATCCTGATGGACGAGCCCTGCTCGGCGCTCGACCCGATCGCGACGCTGAAGATCGAGGAGCTGATCGACGAGCTCAAGCAGCGCGTGACGATCGTGATCGTCACGCACAACATGCAGCAGGCCGCGCGCGTGGCCGACAGGACCGCGTTCATGCTCGCCGGCGAGCTCATCGAGGTCGGCCCGACGCCGGAGATCTTCACGACCCCGGGCGATACGCGCACCGAGGAATATGTCACCGGCAAGTTCGGCTAGCGAGCCCGGCGCCCCGGTGGCGGCCGGCGAGCACACCGGGCAGGCCCAGGGGCGAGCCCACTTCCAGCAGCAGCTCCGCGAGCTCGAAACGCACGCGCTCGGAGGCTTGGACCTCGTCGTCGAGCAACTCGACCGCGTGCTCGAGGCGCTCGCCCATCAGGACGTCGAGCTCGCGCAGATGGTGATCGCCGACGACGACCGCGTCGACGGCCGCTACCTCGAGGTCCACCAGGGGATCCTCTCCCTGCTCGCGCTGCAGGCGCCGGTGGCCGGCGACCTGCGGCTCGTCGCGGCGCTGCTGCACCTGATCAAGCACATCGAGCGCATGGGCGACCAGTGCGTGAACATCGCCAAGCTGATCCCGCTGTCGGGACACGAGCCGCCGGTGCGCAGCGAGATGCTCGAAGCGCTGGCGCGGATGGGAGCCTTCGCGCGCTCGGAGGTCGTTCAGGCGAAGGCCGCCTTCGCCGGACGCGACATCGGCCTGGCGGAGGATCTCGTGCGCCAGGATCGGGAGATCAACCGCCTGAACCGCGAGATCTTCCGGCTCGCGATCGAAATCGGCGAGGACCCGGACACGCGCGAGTGGGCGATGCACATGGTGCTCGTCTCGCGAGCGCTCGAGCGGGTCGGCGACAACGCGGTCGATGTCGGCGAGCAGGTCGCGTTCGTCGTCACTGGACTGTTCAGAGAGTTCTCGGACTCCTCCCACCCGGCTTCGGGCGCCTGAGGCGCCTGCGGGCCAAAATACCCGCAAACAGCACCCTTATCGCGTGTGAAGATCCTGTGACCCACTCCTTGCGCTCGTCTTCGCCTCTTCCCGATGCCCTAGACTCACCCTCGATGACGGCAACGGCGCGCGCCGGGGGCGAGGGGGGCTCGTCAGCGGCCACGGAGATCACGTCGCAGCCTTCGGGCGCCCTGCGGATAGCAGTGCTCGATCGCGACAGCGGCTTCATCCAGGTGCTCAGCAAGCGGCTCGACCGCGTCGGCTGGGAGCACCGCGTGCTCGCGGGGCCGGTGCCCACCGAGGCGGTCGTCGCGATGCGCCTGAGCGCTGTGGTCGTGGACCTGGCCGTCCTCGGACCTCAGGCCTGGACGTGGCTCGAGCGGCTCTGCACCGCGCTCCCCGAGCTCGGGATCGTGGTCTGCACGGGACCATCGACCGTCGCCCAGCGGGTTCGCGGGCTGCGGCTCGGAGCCGACGACTGGGTGACGAAGCCCTGCCACCCCGAGGAGGTCATCGCGCGCGTCCAGAGCGTCGTGCGCCGCCGCCGCCGCAGCACAGGGCGGGCGGAGGCGAAGCCGATCGCCGCGGGCGAGGTCGAGATCCGCTCCGACCGCTTCCAGGCGTTCGTCAACGACCACAGCATCGACCTGACGCGGCGCGAGTTCGAGCTCATCGAGCTGCTCGCGTCGGCTGACGGTCGGGTGCTCGAGCGCGAGGAGATCTACTCGCGCCTGTGGGGCTACACGATGGTCCGCGGCGACCGCTCGGTCGACGTGTTCGTGCGGAAGCTGCGGCAGAAGCTCGAGAAGGCCTCGCCCGAATGGCGCTACATCCACACGCACTTCGGCATCGGCTATCGCTTCGCCGCCGAATCGCTCGAGGTCGTCGACCCCGACTCGGTTCCCTCCTCACTCCCCCCCGGCTGGGACACCGGCGATCAGCGCGATCTCCCGGGGACGCAGGACGGCGACGAGCTCGCCGCGCGCCCCGTCTAGCCGCACGACCGCGAGGCCGCCCTTCTTCAGGTCGATGTTGCCGCCGCACAGGCCGGCGACGACACCCGAGAGGTCGGGCTCGTGACCGACGAGCAGGACGCGCGCTCCCGGCGCCTCGCCCGCAGCTGCGACTTCCTCGAGCACCTGCAGCGCGGCAGAGGGCTCGAAGCCGGACGCGAGCGGCTCGTACTCGCGCACCTCGCATTCCCGCTCCCCGCCCAGCCCCTCCACCGCGAGCTCGGCCGTGCGCCGCGCGCGGACCTTGGGGCTCGAGAGAACCGCGTCGAAGCGCGCCCCGAGCCGCCCGAGCGCCGCGCCGGCTGCGCGCGACTGCTGCTCCCCGCGGGGGGTCAGCTGCCGCTCTGAGTCCGCACGCGTCCCGTGCGGCTCGGCCTCCCCGTGGCGTAGCAACCAGAGCTGTCGAGCCATTGCTATCTGTTCGCACCCTAGATGATGCGGGTGGCGCGAGCGAGCCTCGCGCCCGGGCTCGGCCGACAGCGCCCAGGCCCTCGCGCGCAGCCGGCCGCCTCTCAGGCGCGAGGAGCAAGCAGGTCGAGGGCGCGGAAGCGAAGTCCGCGCGAGCACACGAGCCACCGAGGACGCCGAGACGCGCCGGTCATCGCGCCTGACAGAGCCGCTCAGGGTGTAGCGTGAGAGCGATGGAAAGCGAGCAGAGCGCCCTCCAGAACGGCCGGGCGGGGCCGGTTGCTGCCCTCCTCGAGGAGGGCAGCGACGCCTCCCTGTTCCTGAACCGGGAGCTCTCGTGGCTGGACTTCAACGACCGCGTGCTGCAGCTCGCCGAAGACCAGCGGCTGCCGCTGCTCGAGCGGGTCAAGTTCTGCGCGATCTACACGACGAACCTCGACGAGTTCTACATGGTCCGCGTGGCCGGCCTGCGCGACCAGATCGACGCCGGTGTCGACAGCCCGAGTCAGGACGGCTGCACGCCCTCGCAGACGATCTCCCGGATCCGCGAGCGCGTACGTGAGCAGGGCGCTCGCCTGACGACCTGCGTCGAAGGCACGCTGCGCGGGCAGCTCGGCGACCACGGAATCCACATCGTCGGCGTGGATCAGCTCGATGACGAGCTGCGCGCCGACCTCGCGCGCCACTTCCAGAAGGCGATCTTCCCGGCGCTCACGCCGCTGGCGGTCGCCCCGGGGCGTCCGTTCCCGTACATCTCGAACCTGTCGCTGAGCCTCGCGGTGCTCGTCCGCGACCCCGTGACCGACCAGACGGTCTTCGCGCGGGTGAAGGTGCCGACGGAGATCCTGCCCCGGTTCGTGACGATCAGGCGCAGCGCCCTGGAACCCGCGCTGCTCGTCCCGCTCGAGGATGTGATCGCTCATCACCTCGATTCGCTGTTCCCGGGCATGGAGATCGCCGACTACGACGTCTTCCGTGTCACGCGCGACGCCGACCTCGAGGTCTCCGACGACGCGGCCGACCTGCTGCAGGCGGTCGAGGACGAGCTGCGGCGACGGCGGTTCGGCGAGATCGTGCGGGTCGAGATCGGCGCGGGCTGCTCGGCGCCGCTGCGCGAGGCGCTGGCGAGCCTGCTGGGCGTCGAGGACGACGAGGTGTTCCCCGTCGACGGGCTGCTCGACATGGGCGCCCTCTGGCAGATCGTCAAGCTCCCCGGCCACTCGGAGCTGCGCGACGAGCCGATCGTCGGGGTCACGCACCCCCGGCTCCTGCGGCGCGAGGGCGAGCGCCCGGACGTGCTCGGGGCGATGCGCGAAGGGGACGTGCTCGTGCACCACCCCTACGACTCGTTCGCGACCTCGGTCGAGCGCTTCGTCGAGCAGGCCGTCGCCGACCCGAACGTGCTCGCGATCAAGCAGACCGTCTATCGCACCAGCGACGACTCACCGCTGGTGCCGGCGCTGATCGACGCCTCCGAACGCGGCAAGCAGGCCGTCGCGCTCGTCGAGCTCCAGGCGCGCTTCGACGAGCGCATGAACATCCACTGGGCGAAGGCGCTGGAGGAGGCCGGCGTGCACGTCGTCTACGGGCAGCCCGCGCTGAAGACGCACGCGAAGTGCGTCCTCGTCGTCCGGCGCGAGGGCGATGGCGTGCGCAACTACGTCCACATCGGCACCGGCAACTACCACTCCGCGACCGCGCGCCTGTACACCGACTTCGGCCTGTTCACGACCGACGAGCGGATCGGCGCCGACGTGGCCGACATGTTCAACTACCTGACCGGCTACGGGCGTCCGCTCCACTACCGCAAGGTGCTGATCGCCCCCGCGCAGCTGCGCGACGGGATCATCGAGGAGATCGAGCGTACGAGCGCCGCGCACACGCCCGAGCACCCGGCGCGGATCGAGATGAAGATGAACTCGCTCGTCGACGGGCGCTGTATCCGCGCCCTCTACGCCGCCTCCCGGGCGGGCGTCGAGATCGACCTCAACGTCCGCGGCATCTGCTGCCTGCGCCCCGGTGTCCCGGGCCTGTCGGAGAACATCCGCGTCGTCTCGATCGTCGGGCGCCTGCTCGAGCACTCGCGCGTGTACGCGTTCGAGCGCGAGGGTGAGCACACCGTCTACATCGCCTCGGCGGACCTCATGCCGCGCAACCTCGACCACCGCGTCGAGCTAGCCGTCCCGATCGAATCGGCCGAGCTGCGCGCGGAGCTGCTCGACACGCTCGCCCGCGGGTTCGCCGACAACCAGAGCTCGTGGGAGCTCGACGGCGACGGCGCGTGGCACCGCAGGGCTCCGGCGCCCGGCGAAGAGCCCCGCAACCTGCAGCGCGAGCTCCTCGAGCTCCACGCCGCTCGCGCCGCGGCAGAGCGCCCGGCGTCCGAGCGCGAGCCCGCCGCGGCCGGCTGACGGCGCTAGGGGGCCGGAGCCGCCGCCGGCGGCAGCTCGGCCAGCACGGCCGCGAGGTCGTCGACCGACTGGTAGTCGAGCCCCAGCAGGTGGTCGTGGCGGTGGCGGACGACGCCCTGCTCGTCGATCACGATCACGGCCCGCTTCGTGCCGAGGCGCGAGGAGTGCGCGCTGTAGCTCGCGGCGACCTCACCGCCCGCGTCGGCGAGCAGCGGCACGTTCAGCGAGTGCTTCGCGCTGAACGCCGCGTGCGAGTCGAGATCCTGCGCGGAGATGCCGACGATGGTCGCGTCGAGCCCGGTGAAGTCGCCCGCGCGATCCCGGTAGGAGCAGAACTGTTTGGTGCAGACCATCGTGTTGTCGCCTGGGTAGAACAGCAGCACGACGCGCTCCCCGCGATGCTCGGAGAGCCGGAACGTCCCGTCGGTCCCCTCCAGCTCGAAGTCCGGCGCCTGCTCGCCCACCTGCGGGGTCTTGGCCATCTCCACACGCTCCCGTTCGTTTGCTCGGCGGCGGTCGCAGCATAGCCGGAGCCGGGCCGCCGCGATTGCGCTAGAACCAGCGCGATGCCCGCCGCCACCCTCCGCCTCGCGCGCGCTGCCGCGCTGGCTGGCGCCTCGGTCGCGCTGGTCGCATGCGGCGCCAGCTCGGGCGCGCGGCGGGCGACCCCCACGGTGTCGGCGTCCGCGATCCCCGCGGCGAGCGCGGGCTCGGCGCGCGGGCGCCTGCTCGATTGGCCGGAGTTCGGGCTCGACGCCCAACGCAGCGGCACGAGCGACCAATCGAGCGGGATCACCCGCGCGAACGTGGCCCGCCTCCGCCGCGACACCGTGCGCCTCCCCGGCACGGTCGACTCCTCGCCGATCTACCTGCACGCGGTGACGGTCGCCGGGGCCAGCCGCAACGTGATCGTGGTCACGACCAGCTACGGCCGGACGCTCGCGATCGACGCGGACACAGGGCGCATCCTGTGGACGTTCACCCCGCCCGGCTACGCCGGCTGGGCCGGGAGCTCGCAGATCACGAACACCAGCCCGATCGCCGATCCGGGACGCGGCTTCGTATACGCCGTCTCGCCCGACGGGCTCGTCCACAAGCTCTCGCTGGCGAGCGGCACCGAGGCAGCCGGCTGGCCGATCCGCGTCACGCGCGACGCCACCCGCGAGAAGCTCGGCGCGGCGCTCAACATCGCCGGCGGCGAGCTGCTCGTCGCGACCAGCGGCTATTACGGCGACGCTCCCCCTTATCAGGGCCACCTCGTCGCGATCGCGCTCGCCGGCGGGCGCATCCAGGCGGTCTACAACACGCTCTGCTCGGACCGCCGCGCGCTGATCGTGCCGAGCACGTGCGGCGCGAGCGACTCGGCGATCCTCTCGCGCGGCGGCGCGGTGGTCGAGCCGGGCGGCCGCCGCGTGCTGATCGACACGGGCAACGGGCCCTGGAACGGGCGCACGAACTTCGGGGACAGCGTGATCGAGCTGTCGCTGCCCGGGCTCGAGCGCCACCAGTCCTTCACGCCGTCCGACCAGCAGCGCCTGAGCGAATCCGACACCGACCTCGGCTCGAGCGCGCCCGCGCTGCTCGGCGGCGACCGCGTCGTCCTCGGCGGCAAGGACGGCGTGCTCCGCGTGCTGGCGCTCTCGGGGCTCGACGGCCGCACCGCGGGCGGCGCCCGTCTCGGCGGGGAAGTCCAGACGCTCTCGACACCCGGCGGCTCGGAACTGTTCACCGCGCCGGCCGTCTGGCGCCACGGCGGCCGCACGACAGTGTTCATCGCAGACGGAGGCGGCACCGCCGCCTACATCCTGCGCTCGGGCCGCCTGCTGCGCGCGTGGCAGAACGCCGATGCCGGCACGAGCCCGGTGCTCGTCGGAGGGCTCCTCTACGTGTATGACCCCGCCGGCGGCGGCATCCGCGTGTACAACCTGTCCTCGCCGCGGGCGATCGCGCGGCTCGCGGGCGAACCGGGGCACTGGAACAGCCCGATCGTCGTCGACGGGCACGTGATCGAGCCCGAGGGCAACGCCAACGACCACCGCCAGAGCGGCACGCTCGACATCTTCAGCGCCGGCTAGGGGCGTGCGCGCTAGGGCGCCGTGCGTGCGTGCTCTTCGAGCAGGTTCAGCCAGATCTCGCTGCGCGTCGGGAAGCACGGAACCGCGTGCCACAGCGTCTCCAGAGGCACCTCCGCGACGACCGCGATCGTCGCAGCGTGCAGCGACTCAGCGACCTCGGGGCCGACGAACGTGGCGCCGACGATGACCGTGCGTGCCTCGTCGACGACGATCCGCGCCGTGCCGCCCGCCCCGTGGCCGATGTAGCTGCCCCCGGCGTTCGCCTCCACGCCGACATCGACGGCGCGGGCGTCGAGCCCCGCGTCCCGCGCCGAGGCGAGTGTGTGGCCGACGGCCGCGACCTGCGGTTCGGTGAAGATCACGCGCGGGGAAAGAGCCCCGTCAGAGCGCAGCCGCTCGCCGCGGCCGAGGATGTCGCGGGCCACGAGGCGCGCCTGGTACTTGCCCATGTGGGTCAGCAGCGCGTGGCCGTTGACGTCACCGACGGCGTACAGCCAGTCGCGCCCGCCGACGCGCATGCGCTCGTCGACCTGCAGGAAGCCGTCCGCCTCGCCGCCGATCGCATCGAGCCCGATCGCGTCCGTCCGCGCGCGGCGGCCGACCGCCATGAGCAGCTCGTCGGCCGCGAGTGAGCTGCCGTCGGCGAGGTTCATCGTGACCGCGCCGTCGCGGTTGACCGCGGTCGCCTCCGCACCGAGCAGAACGCGCACGCCATCCCGCTGCAGCGCCGCGAGCACGAGGTCGGCGGCGAGCTCCTCCTCGCCGCCGATCAGGCGCGGCGCGGCCTCGACGAGCGTCACCTCGGCGCCGAGCGAGCGGTAGGCCTGGGCCATCTCCACGCCGGCGACGCCGCCTCCTAGGACCAGCAGCGACTTCGGGATCTGCTTCGCCGTCGTCGCCTCACGGTTCGTCCACGGGCGCGCCTCGCGCAACCCGGGGACCGGCGGGACAGCCGCCGCGCTGCCCGTCGCGAGCACGACGGCCCTGCGCGCCCGCAGCGTCCGCTCCCCGACGCGCACGGTGCGCTCGCCGGCGAGCTCCCCGGCTCCCCGTACGAGCTCGATCCCGCGCTCGGCGAGCCAGCCGAGCTGGGCTGAGTCGTCGAGTCCATGCACGATCTCATCGCGCCGCGCGAGCGTCGCGGCGACGTCGAGCGGCCCGGTGACCGCCTGCGCAGCGCCCTCGACGCGCCGCGCCTCGTGCAGCACCTGCCCGGGACGGAGCAGCGCCTTGGAGGGCATGCAGGCGTAGAAGGAGCATTCGCCGCCCACGAGCTCCTGCTCGACGAGCGCGACCTCGAGCCCGGCCTCCGCGAGGCGCCCGGCGCAGACCTCGCCCGCGGGCCCGGCCCCGAGCACGATCACGTCCAGCTCGCCTGCGTTCCCGGTCATCGCCAGGGCACTCTAAGGCCCGGCGCCACGTTCCACGCCGACGTCGCTGAAACGATCATCTAGCCTCGGACTCGATGGATGGATCCCTCGCCGGCCGCCTGCTCCTGGCCGCCCCCACGCTGCGTGATCCGAACTTCGCGCGCACGGTGGTGCTCGTCGGCGTCCACAACGACGACGGCGCGATGGGCGTCGTGCTGAACCGCCCATCCGAGGTCAGCATCGGCGAGGCGGTGCCGCAACTGCTGGAGGCGGTCGACGAGGACGAACGCCTGTTCATCGGCGGCCCGGTGGCGCCCACGTCGGTCGTCTGCCTGGCGGAGTTCGACGACCCGGCGCGCGCGGAGCTGATCGTGATGGGGCGGATCGGGTTCCTCGCCTCGCAGGCGGGGATCGACGAACTCGGCGACGGCACGAGGCGCTGCCGTGTGTTCGCCGGCTACGCCGGATGGGGCGAGGCCCAGCTCGAGGGCGAGATCGAGCGCGGCGACTGGATCCCCTCCGACCCGCTGCCCGACGACGTCTTCAGCGACAGCGCCGAGACGCTGTGGGAGACCGTGCTCACACGCAAGGGCGGGCAGTACGCGCTGATCGCGCGCATGCCCGAGGACCCAAGCCTCAACTGACGGCCTATAGTCGCCGCCGATGACTCGGCACGAGGCATATGACCGCGCGGCTGCCGCGCGCGATCTGCAGCCGTGCAGGACCGGGCCCGCTCCCCTCTGATGCTTCACGTCGCGACCGTCCACTACGCCTCGCCGCGCTGGATCGAGATCCAGACGCGCCATCTGCGCGAGCACATACCGGTGCCGTTTCAGACGTGGACGTCGCTCGAGCTGATCGACCCCGCCCTCGGCAGCCATTTCGATCACGTCGTCGAACACCGTGGCCGCCACTCGGACAAGCTCAACCACCTCGCGATCGAGATCTCGCACGCGGCCGCGGGCGACGACCTGATCATGTTCATCGACGGCGACGCGTTCCCGATCGCCGACCCGATGCCGCTGATCGAGGACGGCCTCGGGCGGGCGCCGCTCGTGGCCGTGCGCCGCGCCGAGAACATGAGCGACCGCCAACCGCACCCGTGCTTCTGCGTGACGAGCGTGAAGACGTGGCGCAGCCTCCCCGGCGACTGGTCGGCGGGCTACAGCTGGCCCGACAACAACGGCAAGCTCGTCAGCGACGTCGGCGGCAACCTGTTGCGCCAGCTCGAGCTGACCGGGACCCCATGGGTCGAAGTCCGCCGCACCAATCGCGTCGACCTCGATCCGCTGTTCTTCGGCATCTACGGCGACGCGATCTACCACCACGGCGCGGGGTTCCGCGCGAGCGACTTCAGCCGCGTGCACCTCGACTCCGGGCCTCGGGCGCTCGCGATCCCGCGGACCCCGCTCCTGCGCTGGCCGGTCCGGCGCCTGAACCGCCTGCGGCGGCAGCGCTGGGAACGGGAGGTGCGCGACGGCCTGATGGCGCACGCCGGCAGCATCGTCGAGCGGATCGAGCGCGGCGACCCGAGCTGGGTCGAGGACCTGCGCTAGCACTCACGCGGGCAGCAGCGTCGCCCGCAGGACGCGTGACGTGTCAAGGACCTGCGCCAGCGCTCACGCGGGCAGCAGCGCCGCCCGCAGGACCCGCCCCAGCTCGCCGCTTTCGCGCATCTTCAGCGCGACGCTGTGCTCCCCTCCTCCGACGCGGTGCAGCTCGAGCCCCGCTACACCGTCGAGGCGTTCGGCGTGCAGGCGGTCGACCTCGAGCGTCTCATCGAAGTAGACCTCGTAGCGAGTCGCCCCCGATCGCTCGCCGTCGAGCGCGCGGCGGAGGTCGGCCCACCGCTCGGGGATCGTGCCGCGGCGCAGCAGGTCGCCGAGCTGGTCGTCCCAGCGGTGGTCGTCCCACTCGGCGAGGATCTGCGGGTCGAGCACGGTCTGCGGCGCGAAGCTGAGCGCGGTGTCTGCGCCCATCAGCGTCCCGAACGCCAGCGAGGCATAGCCGCCGGCCGAGTTGCCCGCGACGACGAGCCGGTCCACGTCGCGGCTGTCGGCGATCTCGCGCAGCGCGGCGGCGGCCTCCTCGATCGTCTCGCCGTGGCCCGGGATCCCGAGGTGGTACCAGACCTGGTGCAGGTCGCGCACGAACAGCCGTTTGACGGGTAGCTCGCCGGTCGCCTTGAAGAACTCGAACGGCGGCATCCCGATCTGGCCCGCCATCCCGCCGAAGGCGATCAGCAGCGTGTGCGAGCGCTTGCCGAGGTCGAAGCTGAGCGGCTGGTTGGGGTCCTCCACGCCCTGACGGAAGCGGTGCCGGAAGGGGAGCACGAGCCGGCGCCCAGTCCGCTTGAGTGTGCGCTTCACGGGCGTGCGGCCTGCGCGGCGCGCCTGCTGGAGATCGAATCCAAGGTCTTCTCTTCCGTCGCGGGCTTGGCGCGCGCGAGCGTATCAGCAGCCTCCCGGCGGACCGGCGCGCAAGCGCTACTAAGCTGGGGGGCTGGGTCGTCTCGCGCTCTCCCCCGCCATCCCCGCTCACGACCGCCCTGGAGGCCCGATGCTCAAGCTCGCACGCTGGTCGACCACCCACCGCAGGTACGTCGTGCTCGGCTGGGTGGCGCTGCTGTTCGTCGTCAACGCCTTCGCGCAGTCGGCGGGCACCAGCTACTCGAACAACTTCACGCTGCCGAACTCGGACTCGCAGCGCGCGTCGGACCTGCTGTCGCACAGCTTCCCGCAGCAGGCGGGCGACCGCGACACGATCGTGTTCGCCGTCAAGGAAGGCACGGTGCTGAACCCCGCCGTGCGCGCGCGCATGGGCGCCGTGTTCACGCGCGTGGCCGGGCTTCCGCATGTGTCGAGCGTCGTGAGCCCGTACGCGGGCGCGGCCGCCGGCCACGCGATCTCGGCCGACGGCAAGATCGCGTTCGCGACCGTCGTATTCAACGAGAAAGCCAACCTGCTGCCGAAAAGCGCGCCCGAACGGGTGGTGTCCGTGGCTCGCGCCGCGCAGCAGCCGGGCCTTCAGGTGGAGCTCGGGGGCGCCGCGATCGAGCAGACCGAGCAGGCGGGCTTCGGGATCTCGACCGCTGTCGGGCTGCTCGCGGCGATCATCGTGCTGCTGCTCACGTTCGGCTCGCTCGTCGCGATGGGCCTGCCGATCGCGACGGCGCTGGCCGGCCTCGGCACCGGGTTGGGCGCGATCGCGCTCTTCACCCACGTCGTCGACACCCCGAACTTCTCCTCCGAGCTGGCGGCGATGATCGGCCTCGGCGTCGGGATCGACTACTCCTTGTTCATCCTCACGCGCTTCCGCGAGGCCTACGCGACTCCGGGCGCGACGTTCGAGAACCCGCGCGAGGCGGTCATCGAGGCGATCGACACGGCCGGCCGCGCGGTCCTGTTCGCCGGCTGCACCGTCGTGATCGCGCTGCTCGGGATGATGCTGCTCGGCGTGAGCTTCCTCTACGGGGTCGCGATCAGCGCCTCGATCGGCGTGCTGCTGGTGATGCTCGGATCGCTGACGCTGCTGCCCGCGCTGCTCACGATCGCCGGGCACCGCGTCGCCAGGAGCGGCAGGGCTCGCCGGCGCGCGCGGCGCGGCGGCGAGGCGTCGCAGCCGCAGCTCCACAAAGCCGGCGGGGCGTGGCTCCGCTGGAGCGCACTCGTCGAGCGCCGCCCGCGCACGATCGCGCTCGCCTCGGCGGTGCTGATGCTGCTGATCGCCTCGCCCGCCGTGGCCCTGCGGCTCGGGTCGAGCGACGCCTCCAACGACCCCTCGAACCAGACGACGCACCGCGCCTACGAGCTGCTCGCGCGCGGCTTCGGCGAAGGCTTCAACGGACCGCTGCAGGTCGTGGCCGCGATCCCGCCGTCTGCGGGGGCGTCCGGCGCGACGGGCTTGCAGCGGCTGCGAGGTGCGATCGGCGCGACGCCGGGCGTCGTCTCGGTCGCGCCCGCGCGCGTGAACCCGGCGGGCGACGTGGCCACGATCAACGTCTACCCGCGCTCCTCGCCCCAGGCATACGCGACGAGCCAGCTCGTCTCGCGCCTGCGATCGAGCGTGATCCCGCCGATCGCGGCGAGCACGCACAGCACGGTCTACGTCGGCGGCGTGACCGCGGGGTCGGTCGACTTCGCGACCACGCTCGGGCACAAGCTCCCGCTGTTCATCGGCGTCGTCGTGCTGCTCAGCGCTCTGCTGCTGACGGTCGTCTTCCGCTCGCTCGTGATCCCGCTGCAGGCAGCGGTCATGAACCTGCTCAGCATCGGCGCGTCGCTCGGCGTGATCGTCGCGATCTTCCAGTGGGGCTGGTTCGGCTCGCTGCTGGGCGTGCAGAAAGGGCCGATCGAGTCGTTCATCCCCGTGATGCTGTTCGCGATCGTGTTCGGGCTGTCGATGGACTACGAGGTGTTCCTCGTCTCGCGGATCCACGAGCGCTGGACGCACACGCGCGACAACTCTCGTGCGGTGGCGGAGGGCCTCGCGCTGACCGGCCGCGTCGTGACCGCCGCGGCGGCGATCATGGTGTGCGTGTTCCTGTCGTTCATGCTCGGCGAAGACCGCGTGATCAAGGAGTTCGGCCTGAGCCTCGCCAGCGCCGTCTTCCTCGACGCGCTGGTCGTGCGCTGTCTGCTGCTGCCCGCCACCCTGCACCTGCTCGGCCCGGTCACCTGGAGGATTCCCGAGTGGCTCTCGCGCGCGCTTCCGAAACTGAACGTCGAGGGCGCCCTGCCGGTCCACGACCCCATCGCCGACGGACACGGGGGTGTCGGCGCCCAGACGATCCACAGCCGCCCGGCGACAGAGGGAGCGGAGGTCTGAGCCCAACCCGGTGGGGGGCAGCTCTCGCCCCCCTCTGGGCGGCCGTGCTCGTTGGGTGGGCGCTCCCGGCGGTGACACTTGCCGCGCCTGCCCCACCCACCGTGCTGCTCGCCTTCGTGCCGGTCCACGAGAGCGAGCTCGCAAGCATCCCCGGAGCCTCCGTGGGGATGCTCTCGGCCAGTCAGGGACGTTACTCCCAGACCCAACTAGCGCTCGACATCGGGCAGGGCGCCCGCATCTCCGCCTCAGACTATGCCCGCCAAACGCCGCCACCGCTGACCCTCCGCCAAGTCGGCGCGGGCGGCCTGATCGAAGGCTGGGGCGCTGTGCGCAGACGTGCCGCCGGAGCGCCCCAACTGCTGAGCCCGGGGTTGCTCGCTGGCAGCGTCCCGGGAGGCGCCGGCTACGTGGGCCTCGCGAGCACGAATGCGCCAGATGCGCCCGTGGCGGCAGGCCCCGCGGGCGAGGTCGCAACGGTCTCGCTCGGAGGCGCCCGCACCGTGGCCGGGCAGGCACAGAGCATGCTGAGCAGTCGGCGACTGGTGGTGGCCGACCTACCCGGCGGTCAGGCCGGCAGCCTGCAGTTGTCGGAATTGGCCAAGGAGCGCGCTCCCGGCGAGCTGCTGCTCGTCGTCCAGCGCAGCGCCGACCCTCGCGTGGCGGCGTTGCTGTGGTGCGCGGCCATCGGCCTAGCGGGCGGCGGAACAAGGGAGCTCAGCTCGCCGAGCACCCAGCAGCGGGGGCTGATCGTCTCGATCGACCTCGCGCCGACCATCCTCGCCCACCTCGGCGGGAGCTCGCTCCCGCCCGCCATGCGCGGTCGAACGATCACAACCGATGGCAGCCTGCACTCGGCCGGCCTGCGCTCGCTGATGGCGCGGCTGCGGGTGCTCGGCGGGCGGCGGCTGCAGGCTCTCGCGTGGCTGCTGCTCGCCTGGATCGCCCTTGTCCTCGCGGCATCGCCGTGGCCACGCGCGCGGGCGCGAGCGCTGCGGATCGGCGCTGTGGGAGTGTTGTGGGCGCCGGTGGCGGTGCTGATCCCGGCCGCTCTCGAGCCGGGGGCGGCCGTCGAGTACGCCACGATCGCGATTGCCTGCATGGGACTCGGCGCGATCACCGACCTGCTCATACCCTGGCCGCGGGCCTTGCTCGCCCCGGCCATCACGGCGCTGGTCGCGATCACCGCCGATGCGCTGGCGCATACGCAGCTGCTGATGCGCTCGCTGCTGGGGCCCGATCCGATCCTCGGCGCGCGCTTCTACGGGATCGGCAACGAGCTGAAGTCGGGGCTCGCCGTGCTCGTGCTGGCGGGCGTGGCGGGGGCGCTGTATCCGTCTGTGCGCGGTCGCACAGCCGTCGCGGCGATGGCCGCCACCGGCGTCGTGCTGGCAGTGATCGAGGGCTCGGCACGAATCGGCGCCGGGGTGGGCGGCGTGATCCTCGTGTGTGGCGCCTTCGCCGTCGCTGTGGCGATGCTCGCAGCCGGGGATCTCACCCGCAGGCGTGCGCTGGTCGTGCTGATCAGTCCTGTCGTCGGGTTGCTCGTGCTCGCGCTCATCGACCTGCTCACCGCCGGTGGCAGCGGTCACTACACGGGCAGCGTCCTGCACGCCAGCTCACCCGCTGAGCTGCGCGACATCATCGTGCGCCGTTACGGCGCGTCCTGGAGCGAGCTGATCAACTCCGCCATGCCGGTGGCGAGCGCGGTTGCGCTGGCGGCAGCGGTGCTCGGCGTGCGCGAGCGCAAGCACCTGCTGGGCGCGGTGGGAGGCGATCCCGGCTGGCTCGCAGCGCTCAGCGGCGGACTCGCGGCCGGCGTGCTCGGCAGCCTGGTCGAGGACTCGGGTCCGGTGCTGCTGGTGGTCGCCGTGTTCGCCCTCGGCTGCGTGCTCACCTACCTGTGGGCAGGCGAGCCGCTCAGCCGGCGCACTTCTGACAGGCGCCTCGGATCACTATCTCGTGCTCGGAGACGACCAGCGGCACCCGCTCGCTGAGGCTCGCTATCGCCTGCTCGAGCTCCTGATCGGCGAAGGGCATGATCGCTCCGCACTCGTCGCAGACGAGGTGATGGTGGTGCTCCTCGTGCTCGCACACGCGCTCGTAGCGGACCATCGCCTGACCGGTCTCCACGCGCTGGACCAGCCGCAGGCGCTCGAGCTCGTCGAGGATCCTGTAGACGCTCGCACGGCTCACACGTCGCGTTCTTGCGCCGCTCAGCGCGTCTTCGATCTCGAGCGCTGTCAGCGCACACCGTTGCGCGGCGAGCAGCGCCAACAGCTCACGTCGTGCCCCGCCGCGCTTGTGGCCGGCCTCAGCCAGACGCGCCTCGGCGCTCTGCACCCACGTCTCGGCGCTCATGCGAGGAGCACCGTGGCGTAGTAGATCGCGGCCGCAATCGCCACGATCGCACTGCTCGGCGGAAGCGTGGGGACTGCATAGGCAAGCGCCAGCCCGCCCCACATCGAGACCAGGGCAAGTGCGCCCGCGAGCGCTATCCCCAGCGCCGGCGCCCGCACGACCCGGTGAGCGGCCGCTGCCGGCGCCGCCAGCAGGCCGAGCAGAAGCAGGGCGCCGACGGCCTGGGTGGCCTCGGCCACCACCACCGCCAGCGCCACCAGGAAGCCGATCCCGAGCAGTCGTGTGGGAACTCCCCGGGCACCCGCCACCTCGGGAGCAACCGAGGCGAACAGCAGCGGTCGGGCTAGCAACGCCATCACGATCATCACCACGAGTGCCACCACGGCGGTCAGGCGCGCTTCGCCGGGTGAGAGGCCGAAGATCGAGCCGAACAGCGTGCGCGCCGCTTGGATACCGCCGGCGCCCCCCGAGCTCATGCCAAAGCGCGTGAGGAAGAACAGGCCGAGGCCAAGGATGAATGTGAACACGATCCCGATCGCCGTGTCGTCGGCCGGCAGCGCGCCCGCGCCCCCACTCCTACTGAGCGCGCCCCGCCCCAGCAACCCCAACCCCGCTGCCACGAGCACCGTTGCGAGTAGGAGCCCGATGCGCTGGTCGAGCCCCGCCGCGGCGGCGGCCAGCGCGCCCGGGAAGGCCACATGGCTGAGCGCATCCCCTGCGAACACCTGCCCGCGCAGCACCACGAACCACCCGCACACGCCACACGCGAGCGCCACGAACGTGCCCGCAAGCAGTGCGTTGCGCATGAACTCCTGGGAGAGCATCAGACGATCACGCCCTGTGGGAGCGGCTGCACCTCAGGCTGCTCCCCGCGCCCGCCGTGCGCCAGCGCCACGCCGATGCGCGCCAGCAGGTAGACGCAGAAGGAGATCGTCGCAATGAAGAAGCCCGCGGGGTAGACGGAGAAGTAGGAGATCGCGAGGCCCAGCCAGGTGACGGCCAAGGCGAGCACGACGCTCAGCAAGAGCCCGAGCGCGGGCCGGGCCGTGATCGTCTGGGCGCTCGCCGCGGGCATGACCAGCAGCGCGAACACCAGCAGCGGCCCCGTGATCTGGCTGGTGGCGGCCACCGCCAACCCCAGTACCGCCAGGAAAGCAATCGAGAGCGCGCGGACGGGCACTCCGCGTGCAGCCGCGACGTCGGCATCGACCGAGGCGAACAGCAGCGGGCGAGCCAGAGCGCTGAGTAGGGCAAGACTTGCCAGGGCGATCGCTCCAAGCGTGAGCACCTGGGCGTCGGAGATGCCCAGGAGGTTCCCGAACAGCAGGTTCTCGAGGTCGCCGAGAACGCCACCGTAGAGGCTCACGAACAGGAACCCGGCCGCCAGAGCGAGCGCCTGGAAGGAGCCGATGCTCGCCGACTCCTCGCTCCAGCTGCCTCGCCCCGAGCCCGTGAGGCCGCCGATCGCGAGCGCCCCCGCCCCACAGAAGGCGAAGTAGCCCCAGGCGCTAGCCACGCCGATCAGCGTCGCCGCGGCTGCCCCCGGGAAGGCCATCATCGAGAGCGTGTGTCCCGCGAACGTCTCGCGGCGCAGGACCATCACCCACCCCACCGCTCCCGCCATCACCGCCACCACGGCGCCCGCCAGGAGCGCGTTGATCATGAAGTGGTATTCGACCACCTGGCTCACGTCGTGCACGACGTTCCAGCCGAGATGGGGGCCGGCGGCGACGTCAGCCGACATGGGCGTGGGTGTGCTCGTGGCGGTCGTGATGATGGGCCGGGGGCTCCGGCTGCCCGACGACGGCCAGACGACCGTCTGAGGCCTTGAGCACCTCCACCGGCACGCCGTAGAGCGCGCTCAGGGTCTTGCTCGTGATCACCTCGTCGACCGACCCCTCCACGGCGCGGCCGCGGGCGAGGTAGATGACCCTGTCGAGGTAGGGAAGCAGGGGGTTCACGTCATGAGCCACGAGCAGCACGGTCACCCCTGTGCTGCGACACAGCTCGGCCACCAGCGCCGCCACGGCGGCCTGGTTGGGTAGATCGAGACTGTCGAGCGGCTCGTCGAGCAGGAACAGCTCCGGCCTGCCCACGAGCGCCTGCGCGATCAGCAGACGCTGCTGCTCTCCGCCTGAGCACTCGCCAATCGCTCGCGAGGCGTAGGCGCTCGCGCCCACCAGCTCGATTGCCTCTTCGACGCGCGCGTGGGCCGCACGCGCCCGCCCGGCTGCCCTCCCCCACGGCCGCGTCAGGGGCAGCCCCCAACGGTCGCCGTCGAGGCCAAGCCGCACGATGTCTCGCCCGCGCAGGCGTATGCCGGCGTCGAAGGCGCGGCGCTGAGGCAGATACCCGATCGAGCTGTTGGCCCGACCCGGGGCACGACCGAGGACGGTCGCTGCTCCCTCGTTCAGCGCCAGTGCGCCGAGGAGCACCTTCAAGAGCGTCGACTTGCCCGACCCGTTTGCCCCCAGGAGCGCCACGAACTCACCCGGGCGCACGCTGATCGTGACCTCGCTCCAGATGCTGCGAGCACCCAGGCGCACCCCCGCCTCCCGCAACTCGATGGCAGGGCTCTCAGGACGCGACTGCTCGACCGCTGCCACCCGGCGAACCTATCATAAGAATGAGTCTTGTTCTCAATCGCCGTCTGAGCGATCTACGTTTGCCCCGGCTGCCTGCTGAGCGCGATCTCGCAGGCCCCTGTCGGCTGGTTCCGCCTACCCTCCCCCATGTCGTCATCATCCTCGGCTCGACCGCCCGAACGCCGATCGGCGCAGGGCGCTCCGCGCCCGGAGCCATCTCAAAGGAGAACACCTCGTGCACAAGCTGAACGTCGACTCGGAGGAGCAGCTCTCACCCACGTACGCCGGACGCTCGTTCTCCCACGACATCCCCAAGTACCGGCTCCCGGCACAGGGCGTCCCGGCGGATACGGCCTACCAGCTCGTCCACGACGAGCTCGAGCTCGACGGCAACCCTACGCTGAACCTCGCGTCCTTCGTCACCAGCTGGATGGAGCCGCAGGCGCGGGTGCTCGCGGCGGAGACCCTCGCCAAGAACATGATCGACCAGGACGAGTACCCCCAGACCGAGGTGGTCCACCAGCGCGTCGTCTCGATGATCGGGCGTCTGTTCCACGCACCCGCCCACCAGCAGCCCACGGGAACGGCCACCATCGGCTCTTCCGAGGCGATCATGCTGGCGATGCTCGCCCACAAGCGCTCCTGGCAGCGCCGCCGCGAGCAGGCCGGGCTCCCAACCGAGAAGCCGAACATGGTCATGGGCGCCGACGTCCACACCTGCTGGGAGAAGTTCGCCCGCTACTTCGAAGTCGAAGCACGGGTGATACCGATGGAGGAGGGCCGCTACACGATCGGGGCCGAGCAGGTAGAGCCGCTGCTCGACGAGCGCACGATCGCCGTGGCAGGGCTGCTCGGGACGACCTTCACCGGGCAGATGGACGACCTGCGCTCGATCGATGAGCTACTCATGCGCGTGGCCAAGGACCCCGGCTGGCACATACCTCTGCACATCGACGCCGCCTCCGGGGGCTTCATCGTCCCCTTCGCCCGGCCCGATCAGGAGTGGGACTTCCGCCTGCCCTCCGTGCGCTCGATCAACGTCTCGAACCACAAGTTCGGCCTCGTCTACCCGGGCATGGGCACGGTCATCTTCCGCGACGCCTCAGACCTGCCCGAGGAGCTGGTCTTTCACATCAACTACCTCGGCGGGGACATGCCCAACTACTCCCTCAACTTCTCTCGACCGTCCACCTCGGTGATCCTCCAGTACTTCGCCTTCCTGCGCCTCGGTCAAGAGGGCTACAAGGAGATCGTGCAAACCGTGCTCGAGAACGCCACCGCCCTCGGCGCCAAGCTGAGCGCCATCGACGGTCTCGAGCCGCTCACCGACGGCACGGAGTTCCCGATCGTGGCACTCAGGGCGACGGAGACGTCTGCCGGTCAGGCTCCGGACCTGACTCACCTCTCCCAGCTGCTGCGCGAGCGCGGCTGGATAGTCCCCGCCTACACCCTGCCCCCCAACGCCGAGCACATCACCGTGCTGCGCATGGTCATCAAGGAGAACTTCTCGCGGGACATGGTGGACATGCTCGCCCACGACGTCGGTGTGGCCATGAAGACACTGGCGTCCGGCGCGCGTCCCCACCCCCACGCGCGCCGACGCCCCCACTGCTGAGCGGCTATTCGCGCTCGAGTTTGCGTTTGCGATCGACGAACAGCACGAGCCCGACCACGATCACCACTACCACCACGATCCCGCCCGCGATGTAGCGGAGTTTGTGTTTGACGGGAGCTTTTTTGACCTCTTTGGCGGCTTCGGCCGGCTTGAGGATGGTGACCTGCACGCCCTTTGCGTGCAGGGCGGCGTCGATCTTCGACTCTTCGTGCGCCGCGTATTTGGCCAGGACGTAGCTACCGTCGCCCAGCGTCACGCGCAGGGAGCGAACCCGCTTGTTGATCGTGACGGCCTTGATCTTGCCCTCGTTGAGCTGCTTCTGATATTGGGCGAAGCTCTCGGGCGCGTACTTGATCGTGGGTTCGGCAGCGGCGGCGATTGCAGCCGGGAGCAGTGCGAGGCAGGCCATGCACGCCACCAGGACGGCGACGCTGGTGGTGAGAGACATCTTTGTCGTTCTAATCATCGCCGGTACCCTACAGTCGCGGACGCGGCGAGGCGCTGCCCTCGTGCGGACCTACACGCGGCCCGTGTCGCGGCGGTAGGCGCGGGCCGCGAGCAGGCTGAGCACGGCGGTCCAGCCGGCGATCACAATCCAGCCCATTGCGCTCCACGGGCGGCCTCCCAGCGCCACATGAGAGGCCTGCACGATCCAGTAGGAGGGCAGGAACTGGCCGATGTCGTGCAGGACGCCGTGACTTCCAAGCGGGAACCACGTCCCGCCGAGGAACGCCAGCAGCGAGATGCCACCGCCGACCGCCGGGCCGATCGAGTCCGGCGTGAGCATGTGTCCGATCGTGATCCCCAGCGCAGCGAGGGGGATCAGGCCAACGAAGATCAGGCCGGTCATCTTCAGCCACGCCCCCGCCGACAGGCTGACACCCAGCGATGTCCCAGCGGCGTAGAGGGCCACCAGGCTGATCGCCGCCATCATGTAGGCGGTCACGACCTTCACGCGGAAGTAGGCACGCGGCGTCAGCGGGCTGATTCGCAGCTGCCGGTTCCAGCCGACGGCCCGCTCGCTCGCGATCCGTCCGCCGGCCGAGAGCATCGCGCTCATCGTCCCGAAGGAGGCCAGCCCCGTCATGTAGTAGAGCGGTGCCGAGATGCCGCTGTGCTGGAAGTTGTGGATGTTGCGGTTGGGCCCTGCGATCAGGAAGTACAGGACGAGGGGAAAGCCGAGCGAGAGCAGGAAGAAGCGTCGGTTGCGCACGGTGCGCAGGAGCTCGTAGCGCATGTAGAGCAGTGGCATCAGCGCGAGCCCTCATCGCCCGTGAGCTCGATGAACGCCTGCTCGAGACCCGCCGCCACGATCTCGATGTCACGGGCCTCGGGGTGAGCGCCGAGCAGCGCCCTGATCGCTGCATCGGAGTCGGTGCAGCTCATCACCGCGACCTCGCCGTGACGCTCCACCGCACTCACGCCGGGTAGGCGCGCGAGCGCGTCTGTGTCCACATCGGGCAGCGTCGCGCGAATCGTGCGCGTTCCCACCCGTGCGCGAATCTCGGTCGTGGGACCATCGGCCACGATCGTCCCATGGGCCATGAGCACGGCGCGATCCGCGTAGGCGTCGGCCTCCTCGAGGTAATGCGTGGCGAACACGACCGTCTTGCCTCGAGTTGCGAAGGCGCGCATGGTCGCCCAGAAGGAGCGACGACTTTCGACGTCGAGCGCGACCGTCGGCTCGTCGAGCACGAGCAGCTGAGGATTGCTGACGAGCGCAACCGCCAGGCGCGCCCGCTGCGTCTGCCCACCGGAGAGCTTCTGTGTTCGCTGCGATGCGATCTCGCTGATCCCAGCCAGCTCGAGCGCCTCCTCGACCGGCAGCGGGTCCGGATACAGCGAAGCCATCATCGCCACCAGCTCGCCCACCGAGAGGTCCCTGATCAGGTCGCCCGTCTGGAGCATGCCCCCGACCACCCCGTCGGCAATCGCCTGCGCGGGCTCACGGCCGAAGACCGAGACGCTGCCGCTATCCGGCGCCAGCAACCCGAGCAGCATGTCCAGAGTCGTCGACTTGCCCGCGCCGTTGGGACCGAGCAGCGCGACGGTCTCACCTGCGGAGATGCCCACGTCGATCCCGCGTACCGCCCGGATCGGGCCGCCGGGGCCGTTGAAGGACTTGACCAAGCCGCTGAGCTGGATCTCGCTTGCGGCATCCATGTTATTTGCGCGCGGCGCGGACCGCCTTGAGTCGGTCGACCTTGGACAAGACGACCTTGCGCATGCGCACGTTCTCGGGCGTGACCTCGACAGCCTCGTCCTCGCGCACGAACTCCAGCGCCTCGTCGAGCGTGAGTCGGCGGTGGGTGTCCAGACGCACCAGCACGTCGGAGGTCGAGGAGCGCATGTTGGTCAGGTGCTTCTCCTTCACCGGGTTCACGTCCAGATCCTCCGAGCGCGCGTTCTCGCCGATGATCATGCCTTCGTAGACCTCCTCGCCGGGGCCCACGAACAGCGAGCCGCGCTCCTGCAGCGTGAACAGCGAGAAGGTCACCGTGGCGCCGCGGCGGTCGGCCACGAGCACGCCGCTCTGGCGCGTCAACAGCTCGCCCGCCCACGGCTCCCAGCGGTCGAACACATGGTGCATGATCCCCGTGCCGCGCGTCTCGGTCAGGAACTCCGTTCGAAATCCGATCAGGCCGCGGGCGGGAACCAGGTAGTCCATGCGCACCCAGCCCGTGCCGTGGTTGATCATGTGCTCCATGCGGCCCTTGCGCGCGGCCAGCAGCTGCGTGACCGTGCCCACGTGCTCCTCGGGCACGTCGACCGATAGGCGCTCGACCGGCTCGTGGCGTTTGCCGTCGATCTCCCGCTCGACGACGTGTGGTTGCCCCACGGTCAGCTCGAAGCCCTCGCGGCGCATCATCTCCACGAGCACCCCCAGTTGCAGCTCGCCTCGACCCTGAACCTCGTAGGTGTCCGGTCGCTCGGTCTCGGCCACACGCAGCGAGACGTTTCCGACGAGCTCCTGATCGAGACGTGCCTTGATCTGGCGGGCGGTGATCTTGTCGCCCTCTTTGCCCGCCAGGGGCGAGGTGTTGACGCCGATCGTAATCGACATCGCGGGCTCGTCGACTGTGATCACGGGCAGCGGCCGCGGATCGTCTGGATCGGCCAGCGTCTCGCCGATCGTCACCTCGGCGATCCCGGCCACCGCGATGATCTCTCCCGGGCCGGCCTCGGGCGCGTCGACCCGTTCGAGGGCGTCGGTGACGTACAGCTCGGCCACCTGGGCTCGCTGGATCGAGCCGTCGGCGCGGCACCAGGCGATCTGCTGGCCCTTGCGGATGTTGCCGTTCCAGACGCGGCAGATCGCCAGGCGCCCCACGTAGGGCGAGGCGTCGAGGTTGGTGACCAGCGCTTGCAAGGGGTGCTCGGGGTCATACACCGGCGCGGGTATCCGTTCGAGCAGCAGATCCAGCAGTGGGGCGAGCGTGCCCTCGCTGGGAATCCCGCCCTCGAGCGTGGCGTCGTAGGTCAGGGACGCGACACCCGCCTTGGCGTTGCAGTAGACGATCGGGAACTCGATCTGGTGCTCGTCCGCGTCGAGGTCGAGGAAAAGCTCATAGACCTCGTCCACGACCTCGGCCACGCGCGCGTCGGGCCTGTCGACCTTGTTGACGACCAGGATCACCGGCAGCCTGGCCTCGAGCGCCTTGCGCAGCACGAAGCGCGTCTGCGGGAGCGGTCCCTCGGAGGCATCCACGAGCAACAGCACCCCGTCGACCATCGTCAGGCCCCGCTCGACCTCGCCGCCGAAGTCGGCGTGCCCGGGAGTGTCGATGATGTTGAGCTTTACGTTGCGGTAGCGCAGCGAGGTGTTCTTGGCGAGGATCGTGATCCCCTTCTCGCGCTCGAGGTCCATCGAGTCCATCACCCGTGTGGCGACGTCCTGGCCGACGCGAAACGCACCGGATTGCCACAGCATGGCGTCGACCAGCGTGGTCTTGCCATGGTCGACGTGCGCCACGATGGCGACGTTGCGGATGTCATCTCTCGGTACGAGCACGGGCCGACAGGCTAGCGGCGCGCGGCCGCGGCCCTGATTCCGGTGCGCAGGGAGAAGCTCGCCATCGCCCGCGGATAGCGCTCGGCAGCCGCGACCGTCTCCTCCAGCGCGGCGGCGAAGCGGCGTATCTCGGACTCCTCGATCGTGAGCGCCGGCAGCCCCTTGATCACGTTCATGTGGTGGCCCGCCACCTGGCAGAGGATGCGGTGCTTGTGAAACAGCGGCACGGTGATCAGCTGCGAGAAGAGACCCGGCTGGCGGCGCTCGACTCTCTGCCACAGCCTGCGCGAGGCGCCACCGGCGGGCGGCCCGAACTCGATCGCCCACATCAGCCCCATTCCGCGCACGTCTGCCACCACCTCGTAGCGCTCGACGAGTGGCATCGTCAGCTCCAACAGCAGCGCGCCCATGCGCTCGGCGTGGGCCGCCAGCTGCTCCTGATCGAGCACGCGTAGCGTCGCCAGCGCGGCAGCGGCCGCCAGGTCGTTGCCGCCGAAGGTGGAGCCGTGGCGAACCGCACGCTCCATCCCATCGAAGACCTTCTCGAACGCCTGGCGCGAGGCCAGGACAGCCCCGATCGGTACGAGCCCGCCGGAGAGCGCCTTGGCGAGGCAGATCAGATCGGGCTGCAGATCCCAGTGCTCGAGGGCGAGAAATCGTCCCGTGCGACCGATCCCCGTCTGGACCTCGTCGCAGACGAACAGCGTTTCCGCCTCCCGACACAAACGCTGGGCGCCGGCCAGGTAGTCCGCCGGTGGGAGGTTCACGCCCTTGCCCTGGATCGGCTCGACCACGAAGGCAGCCACGTCGCCGCGTTCGAGCTGGCGCGCGAGCGCGTCCGGATCGCCGAACGGGACCGGCTCGCATCCCGGCAGCAGCGGACCGAAACCCTCGCGGAACTCCTCGTTGCCGTTGAGCGACAGCGATCCGAGCGTCAGACCATGGAAGGCATGCTCGGCGAACAGCACCCGCGGACGTCCCGTCGCCGCCCGCGCGACCTTGATCGCCGCCTCCACAGCCTCTGTACCCGTGTTGGCGGGGATCATCGCCGCCACGCTCCCAGGCGCGCGTTCGAGCAATTGCTCGGCCAGCACGCCGCTGAGCAGCGTGACCCCCAGCTGGGGCAGGTTGCCCGTGCGCGCCGCCATCACCTCCTGGATCGCAGCCACGGCCTCGGGATGGTTGCGCCCGATAGCGAACACGCCGTAGCCGCCGAACAGGTCGAGATAGCGCTCGCCGTCGGCGTCGATCAGGTGCGCCCCCTCGCCGCCCGTCCACGTCTTGTCGAACCCGAGCGTCCGCACGATCCGGCCCATCTGCGGATTGAGATAGCGCTGGTTGAGCTCCATCTCCTCACCGCTACGGCCGGCGAGGATCTGCCCTACCGTCGGATGGGTCTCCCCCTGCATGGGCTGAGCGTAGCTCGACGCCGCCGTGGCGCCTCCAGCCGATCGCCTCCAACGGCGCAGAGCGGCCACGTGCGGTGCGCGAGGCCAAGCGCCCTCACGCACCGCCCCGCGCGCGACTACTTCCGCTTCTGCTTGCCGTGCCTCGTCTTCCGCTTGGCGTGCCTGACTTTCTTCTTGCCCTTCTTCGTCTTGGTCGTCGCCTTCGGGCACGGCGCCGTGCTGTTCACGGTCACGACCTGCTGCTGCAGACCACCGAGTCCGGCGAACGTCACTTCGACCTTGAACGGGAAGCCGCCCTTGGGGCAGCTCGTCGGAACTGTCCCGTAGTAGATCGTCTTGCCGCCCTTCTTGATCGCCGAGCCGAGCTTCGTGACGATTCGTTCCACGGAGGCGTCGGGAGCGCCGGGAACGGTTTCCACGAGCGGCACTTCGACCACGGCCTTGGGGCCGAAGCCTTCTCCGCCGTTGAAGTTGACGAACTTGCCGACCGAGGTGACTTCGATCGACGCCGGCGTGTGCCCTTCGGCGTAGAAGTTGATTCCTCCTCCGGGTGCGTAGAAGGATTCGATGCTCACCTTCTCGGGAACGCGTTCACCGCCGAACACGACGAACCCATTGGCGAAGCCCACCGGTCCGGCCGAGGAGCCCTTGGGGCACTTCCTGGGTTCGTGCTGGACGACCAGCGTGTTCGTGGGGCAGGCGGGAAAGCCCTGGGGGTGCAGCTTGGTTCCTTTGGGCAGGTACACGTTGACGCCGATCACCGGCGGCGGGTAGCCACCGTATTCGTTGCCGGTGATCGTGATTTCAGACTGGACGGCCGCGCCGGCGCCGAGGATGTTGCCCGTGCCCGGGAAGCCCGGGATCGGCACAGCCTCAGCTTTGACGTTGACCGTAGGGGCCGCGGACGCCACCCCCGACAAAGCGAGCGCCATGGCGCCCGCCACGCCGAGACATGTGAGTGATCTTCGCATCGTTCTCTCCCTCTTGAGATGACCAGGTCCGCATCGGTCCACAAGTAGCTCCCCGAGAGCCGCGCGGCGCATTCCCAACCATAAACCCCGGCGGGGCCCGAGTGGAGCGGTGGTGCTACAGATTTGCCAATAGTCCGAACTGCACCGGTTGCTGCTCTCAGACAAATATCGTCATATCGTCAGACAGATGTCTGACTAGGGCATATGTTTGAACGATTTACTCAGTCCTCAAGGACCTCGGGCAAGCGTCCGAAGCCCTAGTCATGAAGGGAGAACCCTGGCTCTGCCCAACGGAGTTGGACCGCAGCCGCGTCGTGGACGCGAACGCGCGCGTGCGCATGATCCGCATGGTCGGCTCGAGCGCTGTCGGCATCGCGTTGCTGATCTCCGCGCCCTGGCTCGGCTGGTGGACCTTCGCCCTGTTCGCTGTAGCGGTCGCGAACTTCCTCAACGTCGATCGCCGGATCGAGGGGAGCGCCCACCCCGAGCGCGTGAGCGTGTGCGCGATCCTGATCACCCTGGCCCTGATCGCCGTGGGCGCCATGCTCAGCGGCGGCCCCAAGAGCCCCGCACTGCCCTGGCTGGTGCTCCCGGCGGCAATGGTCGCGGCGCGCTTCCGCCCCCAGGTGGTCATCGCCGGCGTGGCCGTCACGGTCATGGTGATCCTGGTGGCGACCCTTGGCGTGGCTCCGCACGCAACCCTCCACGACCCCGTGCCCGTGTTCGCGACGCTGGCGCTGCTGATCGGCGTCGTCTCGATCGTGTGGGCCCTCCAGGCGGCCGAGCTCCACCACCGCAGCGAGGCGATCCTCGATCCACTCACCGGGCTGCTCAACCGCCATGCGCTCGTCCCGCGATTCGTCGAGATCTCGATGCAGGCCCGCCTCGCCCGCCAGCCTGTGTGCCTGCTGCTGTGCGACGTCGACAACTTCAAGACGATCAACGACCGCTACGGACATGACTGCGGGGATGCCGTGCTCCGCGATGTCGCCTACGCGCTGCGTAAGCACCTGCGCTCGTTCGAGCTCGTCTACCGACTCGGCGGCGAGGAGTTCCTCGTGGTGCTCCCCGGAATCGACGCCGCGCGCGGGAGCGAGGTGGCAGAGCGCCTGCGCGCGGCAGTGGAGCAGACAAAACCGATGGGCTGCGAGGTCACCATCTCGCTCGGCTTGAGCGCGGGCTGGGGCGAGCAGGTCGACTACGACATCCTCTTCAAGGCCGCCGACCGGGCCCTCTATGAAGCCAAGGCGAACGGTCGCAACCGGGTGATGGCGGCGCCAGAGCACGGCGAGGCGCAGAGCGTCGAGCCTGCGCAGCCGTCGCCGGCCAACGAGAGCTTCCCGGCGACGCTCCCGGGCGCCGTCCTCGCCGGATGAGGCAGTGCTCCGCCCCTCGAAGCCTCAAAATTCGACTGCCGAGGTTTGAAGCCACTCAGAAGGGGTAGTCCAGCGGTAAACCATTGAACTCAATGTCGGTAGAATCCCCTAGGGGGCCCACAACCGAGAAGGGAGTCGAAATGCCAGGGACCGCTTTCGCAGCTTCGACGCCAAGCATCATTCCGGGGGTCACTGAGGACCCACGTGAGCTTTTCTTGCGCTGGCAGCGCCACGGAGACGCAAGCGCCCGCGATGCGCTCGTGAAGCGCTTCATGCCACTTGCCCGCAGCCTGGCTCGTCGCTACGGCCGCTCGTCCGAGCCGTTCGAGGACCTGCTCCAGGTCGCATCCCTCGGCCTGCTGAAGGCGATGGACCGCTATGACGTCGAACGCGGCCACCCCTTCCAATCCTTTGCCGTACCCACGATTCTCGGGGAGATGCGTCGCTACTTCCGCGACTCCGGCTGGGCCGTGCACGTTCCGCGCGGAGCACAGGAGCGCGCCCTGAAGGTTCGCGACGCCCAGGAGCGAATGGCCAACGAGCGGGGCCACGCCCCCACGGCAAACCAGCTGGCCGAGTACCTCGAGCTGGACGGCGAGGACGTCATCGACGCGCTTCAGGCCATTCAGGCCTATGAGACAGTCTCCCTCGACGCCCCCCGACCCGGCGCCGACGATGACGCGGGCGCTGCCTACGTGGACCTGATCGGCGGCGAGGACGAGCGCTACGAACTCGTGGAGCTCGACGTCACGGTCTCATCGGTTCTTGGACACCTCCCCCCGCGCGAGCGCCTGATCTTGAAGATGCGCTTCGTCGAGGATCTGACCCAGACCGAGATCGCGGAGCGCATCGGCATCTCGCAGATGCAGGTCTCGCGGCTGCTTCGACGCTCGCTCGATCAGCTGAGGGCGCTGACGCACGAGCCCGGAGAGGCGCGCTAGTCGCCATGGAGACCCGCTGCTTGCGGGCCTCCGCCGTGGCCGGCTCTGACGCGCCTCTGTGAGATCCCACGGCGGCGCGTCAGTGGCGGCTATACCCAACGTTCGACTCAGCCTCTCGAGCAAGGCTGAGAACGTGCTGCTCGTTCGCCAAGCCCTGAGTGGGATGGCAGAGACTATCGCGCTCGATCCGATCGAGCTCAACGACGTGAGCACGGCTGTGAGCGAGGCCTGCAACAACGTCGTCATGCACGCCTACGACGGTGAGGCTGGGCCGCTCGAAGTCGACATCAGCCTCCTGCCGTCAGGCCTGGAGATCGCGGTCCGCGACCACGGCGTGGGAATCCGGCCGAACGAGAGCGACCGCGAGCAGTTCGCGGGCGGAATTGGGATCCCTGTCATCCGTGCGCTCGCGCAGGAGGTCCACTTCGACGACCTCTCGGGCACGGGAACCGAGGTCAGGATGCGCTTTGACGTGACCTCCGCCCCCACACTGGAGCCCGCCGAGGAGGAGGACGCGCCGGCGCCCCTACCGAACGCAGACGCTCCCATCGCCTCCGCAGATCTGCTGAGGTTCACCGTCGGCCCTCCGCCGCTCGCGCGCGCGGTCGTGCCGCGCGTGCTGGCCGCGCTCGCGGCACGCGCCTATTTCTCGACGGACCGCATCTCCGACACCCAACTGCTCGCCGATGCGATCGTGGCACAGGCTCAGGGATCGCTCACCACAAGCAGCCTGAGCGTGGAGGTCGAGCTCCAACCTCGCGATCTGAAGCTGCGGATAGGGCCCCTCGGCCCCGGCCAGGGCGAGGCGGTGCTGCAAGCTGCAACCGTGGACGGCATGGGCCCCATGCTCGAGCGTCTGTCAGACAGCCACGAGATCGCCACCTCGGGTGGACTCGAGACGCTCAACCTGCACCTCAGCGACGTCCGCTGAGAACCACCCGCCACGACCTGCGGCCACGCGATCCGCCCTGGCGCAGTGACCGATAAGAGAGCGTGTCGGCAGGCCAGCGTCGCGGCGGACCTGCCGACAGGCCGTGGTAGCCACCCCATTGGGCGGCGGCCACGGGGGGCTCGTGACCGCCGCCCGCAGGGCGACTAACTGGCGAAACTCAATTGCCCGATGCGCTCAGGCCTAAACGCCTGATTGCCGGCTTGCGCGCTCTCGCGACAGCGTGTTTTCAAATCGCGTCCTCGGGGAAGATGCCCAATGTGACCAACGGGGCAAGCGGGGGAGTCGAGACCGGGACGATCGAGACGGACATTCCCGCACGCCTGGACCGTCTGCCCTGGTCTCGCTTCCACTGGCGGGTGATCATCGGCCTGGGCACCGTCTGGATCCTCGACGGCCTCGAGGTCACGATCGTCGGCGCGATCTCCGGACGCCTCTCCGAAAAGGGCGCCGGGGTGGGCATCTCGGCTGCGGACGTCTCTGGCCTTGCCGCTTCGCTGTATGTGGCGGGCGCCTGTGTTGGCGCGCTCATCTTCGGTCAGCTGACCGACCGCTTTGGACGCAAGCGCCTGTTCATGCTCACCCTCGGTCTCTACCTGCTGGCCACGATCCTCACCGCGCTGTCGTTCTCCTCCCTGTGGTTCTTCGTCTTCCGCTTCCTCACCGGCATGGGCATCGGCGGCGAGTACAGCGCAATCAACTCCGCGATCGACGAGCTGATCCCTGCCAGGAGCCGCGGGCACGCTGACATCTCGATCAACGGCAGCTACTGGGGCGGCGCGATCGGCGGCTCGCTGCTGGCGGTGGTGGCGCTCAACACGAGCATCTTCGCCGTGAACGTGGGCTGGCGCCTGTGCTTCGCGCTCGGCGCCGTGCTGGGACTGGGTGTTCTGATCGTGCGGCGCAACGTGCCAGAGAGTCCGCGCTGGCTGTTCATCCACGGACGTGAGCAGGAGGCCGAGAAGGTCGTCAAAGAAATCGAGGACGAGGTCCGTGAGGAGTCGGGAGGACAGCTGAGCGAGCCGGAGGGGAGCATCACGGTCCGCCAGCGGCGCACGATCCCGCTGAGCCTGATCGTGCGCTCGGTCGTCACGCTCTACCCCCGACGCACCCTCCTCGGTCTGGCCCTGTTCGTGGGACAGGCCTTCCTCTACAACGCCCTGCTGTTCAGCCTCGGCGATCTGCTCAAAACCTTCTTCGGTGTAGCGAGCGGCAACGTCCCCTACTACGTTGCCATCTTCGCGGTTGGCAACCTGCTCGGACCGTTGACGCTGGGACGCCTGTTCGACACGGTGGGCCGCAAGCCGATGATCGCCGGCACATACCTGCTGTCCGGTTCACTGCTGGTGGCGACGGCGTTCCTGTTCAAGGGTGGCGAGTTCACCGCCGCGAGCTTCGTGATCGCGCTGATGGTGATCTTCTTCTTCGCCTCGGCCGGCGTGAGCGCCGCCTATCTGACCGTCTCAGAGGTCTTTCCCCTGGAGACCCGCGCGCTGTGCATCGCCGTGTTCTACGCCGTCGGAACGGGCGTCGGCGGGATCATCGGCCCGTTGCTGTTCGCGCACCTGATCGAAAGCGGCAAGACCAGCCACGTATTCGTCGGCTTCATGATCGGAGCCGTGGCGATGATCCTCGGCGGAATCGCTGAGCTGCTCTTCGGAGTGAAGGCCGAGCGCCAGAGCCTCGAGAGCATCGCCCAGCCGCTCACGGTGGAGGACGCCGGCTCCCAGACCCAATCTCGTCCGGGTGCGCCGGCGCCCACCGCCGCATGAGCTAGACGCCTGACCCGCTGGTGGCACCTGCCCCTGCCACCTCGTGGCGCCCCTCGGCGAACTCCTCGACGATCTTCGCGCAGAAGGCCGGCAGGTCATCGGGGTTGCGGCTTGACACCAGGCCCTCGTCGACTACCACTTCCTCGTCGACCCACTTGCCGCCCGCATTGCGAATATCGGTCTGTAGCGAAGGCCACGACGTGATGGTGCGGTCACGTACCAGGTCAGCCTCCACCAATGTCCACGGTCCGTGGCAGATGACTCCCACGGGCTTACCTTCGGAGAAGAACTTCTGCAGGAAGTCAATCGCATCCTGCTCGGTGCGAAGCTGATCGGGGTTGGCCACACCACCCGGGAGGACCACTCCGTCGTACTCGTCCGGGGAGGCCTCCGCCAGCGTCTTGTCGACCGTGAAGGTAGAACCCTTGTCCAGGTGGTTGAACGCCTGAACCTCGCCGCTTTCCGGAGCCACGAGCTCGGGGGTTGCTCCCGCTTGCTCGACCGCCTTCCACGGCTCTGTCAGCTCGACTTCCTCGATGCCCTCTTGGGCGACGAGGAACGCGATCTTCTTTCCCTCCAATTGCGATGCCATACCTGCTCCTTGTTGGGGATGTGTGTGCTTTGTCTCCCTTTGCCTACCCATATGGACAGCCCGGAAACGGCTCGTAGGCGGCCCCTCCTCAGTTTGGTGAGAACGGGATTCGGGCATCTACGAAGCAGGCCCGGCGCATCCTGTGCCGGGGGTCAACGAAACGGGGTACTCAACGATGGTGGCTCTACTTGCCTTGGTCTTGATACTGGCTATTTTCGGTGGACTGGGGTTTGCAGTGCATCTGCTCTGGATCGTGTTGGTAATCGCGATCTTGCTGTGGCTCATTGGCTTCTTCGTGGGCGGCATGCCCGCTGGAGGTGGACGCCGTCGCTGGTACGGTCGCTGGTAGCGTCGGTGCAGCCCTAACCAAGCGCGTCTGCTCATCCGAGCTGGACGCGAGGTGGAATGTGCACGGAGATGCTTTTCGCCATGAGCTGCTGGAGTACGCCGATGGAGCGGACGGCTTCGTCAGGCGAACGCTGCCCTTCATCTCCCTCGCCCTGGCGGCCGACGAGCCGGTTCTCGTCGCCGTCACGGGCGGGAAGGCGGCCTGTCTGAGGGGGGCCCTTCAATGGTGAAGTCCAACGCGTCAGCTTCACCGGCATGTACGAGCCGTGTCGCAAGCAGTGGAAAACGATGGCACCTGCTATGTCCCTATGACGTGGATAGCCTGGACGACCAGGTGATCGAAGCCGCGAAGCACTCGCACCCGTTCATCGCCGGGGACCGAGGGGTTGCGGAGGAGGCCACCCACACTCACCCTCACCCTCACCCACCTGAGATGACCGACCCCCTCTCGGGAGCGTTGCCCCCACCACGCGCTCCAACGCACGAGCTGACCTTTACGGAAGCCGACTTGGTCACGCTACGCCACACGCTCAAAGACTGGTCGATGGGAGAAGGGCTCGGCTCGGACGGCGTGCAGGAGCTCGTGTTGGCCGTCAACGAGCTCGCGACGAACAGCGTCCGCTACGGGGGTGGAGAGGGTCAGCTCATCCTATGGCGTGAGCACGACACGCTGATCTGCGAGATCCGCGACGCCGGACACATCGAGGACCCGCTGATCGGGCGCGCCCGCCCCACCCCCGACCAGCACTCAGGACGGGGGTTGTGGTTGGTACACGAGCTCTGTGACCTGGTGCAGATCCGCTCCTCGGCAGCGGGTACGACGATCCGCGTGCACATGCGCCGTGCTGCGAGCGCTAGAGCGAGCGGACGAAGCTAGCTCTTACGATTCTCGACCGCGCGCTGGAGCTCAGCCTTGTTCATGCTCGAGCGACCCTCCACGCCGAGACTGCGCGCCTCCTGATAGAGCTGTTCGCGTGTCCGCCCTCTGGGTCCCGGTTTTCCTGAACGCAGGCCGCCCCGCCGCCCCGAGGAGATGTCCTCCACCGAGCTCCGCGAACGACTGCGCGATTCCCCGCTGCGTGCGCGCTCCTTGTTGACCGTGCGCGCCGCGATCTCCTCGGCCCGCCCCTCGGGCACGCCCTGTTCGCGCTCGCTGTCCCTGATGTGCTCGTACTGACGTGCGCGTTTGGTTCCCTTCTTTACCCCGCGTGGTGGCATCGCCCCCACCTCCTTTGTCGCTCGATACGATTGTGCGCAGCAGAACTACCCGCCACCTGGGCACCGCTAACGCACAGGCCGGCCCGAGCCGAGTGGCTTTCTGGGACCCTCATCAGATGCCAAACCCCCTACACCGCGGCCCGCTGGTGATGGTCGTTGACTTCGACTCCGTGCGAAGGAACGGGTGAGCTCGCGTCCAGACATCGGGCCGGGGAGACCCCGCACACCGCCGGCGGATGTAGCCGTCGAGTTGCTCGTCGAGGCCGGGATAGCGCTCACCGAGTCGCTCGACTTGTCCACGACGCTGGGACGGGTGGCGCGCCTGACCGTGCCGCGCCTCGCCGACCTGTGCGTGATCGACCTGCTCGACGACGATGGCTCCATCCGTCAGATGGCGATCGCCTCGGTCGAGGAGCGCGTGGCCGAGGAGCTGCACGAGCTGCGGGAGCGACGGCAACTGGATCCCACCGGTGAGCATCCAGTAGCCCGAGTGATTGCCAGCGGCGAGGGGAAACTGCTGGCGCACATGGAGTCGGATCTCCTCCGTAGCTTCGCCGCGGGCTCCGCGCACGCGCGCTTCATGATCGCCAACGGCTACCGCTCTGCGGTCGTCGCCCCGCTCGTCGCCCGTCGACGAACCCTCGGCGCGCTGTCCGTGCTGCGACTAGGGGAGGGCGCCGCCTACGGACAGGAAGACTATGAAGTCGTCTCCGAGCTCGCGCGCCGCGCGGCCCTCGCCATCGACAACGCGCGCTTGTTCTCGGAGGTGCGCAGCGTCGAGCAACGCCTGGAGGCGATCCTCGTCAGCCTCGCCGAGGCGATCACCCTCACCGACGCGGAGGACCGGATCGTGTTCGCCAACCAGGCGGCCGCGGAGCTCCTCGGCGTAGGCGCCCCCCACGAGCTCACCGGCGTCAAGCAGCGGGAGCTGATGGTGCGCTTCCGGGCCTTCGACGAGACCGGCCGCGAGCTCGGCCCCGAGCACATGCCCCGCGCACGCATGTTCGCCGGAGCCGAGCCCGAGCCTTTGCTCCTCAGGACCATCCTGCGCGAGACCGGCGAGGAGCGCTGGCTGATAGCGCGCCCCGGTGCTGTCACCGATCCCGTGAGCGGAGAGTTGACGTTCTCAGTCAACGTGTACGAGGACATCACCGACGTCAAGCGCGTCCAGCTGGCAGAAAGCTTCATGGCGGAGGCGAGCCGGGTGCTCGCCTCCTCGCTGGACTACTCCGCAACGCTGCAGCAGATCGCGCGCCTGGCGGTGCCCGCGCTCGCCGACTGGTGTGCGGTCGACGTGCTCGCTGAGGACGGCAGGCTCGAACGTGTCGCAGTCCATCACAGCGATCCGGCCAAACTCGCCCGGGCACAGGCGCTCAAGCGCAGCCAGCTGCCCTCACTCGAGGACCCCGTGGGGGTCGCAGAGGTGGTCAGGAGCGGCAAAGCAAAACTGTTCACCAACGTACAACCCGAGCAGCTCGCCGCCCACGCGCACGACAGCGTCGATCTGGAGCTACTCCAGAGCCTCGGTGTTCGCGCCGTGATCATGGTGCCGCTCGCCGCGCCCACGAAAACACTCGGGACGCTCACGCTGATCACGTCGGACTCGCACCGCAGCCTCGACGAGATGGATCTCGGTGTGGCCATCCGCCTCGGGCGCCGCGCCGGCACAGCGGTCGAGAGCGCGCGCCTCTACACCGAGCGCAAGCGGATTGCCGACACCCTGCAGGATGCCCTGCTGCCTGCGTCGCTGCCCGAGCTTCCCGGTGTACAGGCGCGGGCGCTCTATCACGCGGCCGGTGAGCTCAACGAGGTGGGCGGGGACTTCTACGACGTTTGCGCCTACGGCCCCGGACGCTGGCTGCTCGCAATCGGTGACGTCTGCGGCAAGGGCCCGCGCGCGGCCGGTGTGACGGCGCTGGCGCGGCACACCATTCGCGCAGCGGCCATGCTCGGCCAGAGCCCCACCGGCATCCTCGAAACGCTGCACGAGGCGCTGCGGCTGCAGCCACCGGGGGCGGACATGTGCACGGCTTGCCTGGTTACGATCGAGCCAGGGCCTGGACGGGCACACCTGACTGTGACACTCGCAGGGCATCCGCTGCCAGTGCTCGTGGGCGCGGACGGTGAGCCGAAACAGCTCGGCCGCCCGGGGACGCTGCTGGGGGTAGTCGACCAGATCAAGGTGAGTGAAATAGACGCCGAGCTGGGCCCCGGCGAGACGCTCCTGCTCTACACCGACGGCATCCCCGAGGCCGGCCCCTCCGGCGCGCAGCTCGGCGAGCATGGCCTGCTCGAGTCGACCCGCGCGCCTGGACTGAGCTTGGAGGGCCTGCTCGAGCACATCGAGCTGACGGCGCTCACCCATGCGGGAGGAAGCCTGCGCGACGACATGGCCCTCCTCGGTGTGCGCCTGTCTGATTTCTGAGCGCCAGTTGCGCCGATCCTCGATAGGCGTCACGCCAGCACTCCTGTTGGCTAGAATCAAATGACAATGGGGGTACAGGATCACCTTCAGATTGGCGTGTCGCAGGAGGAGGACCGGGTTGTGCTCGCGCTCGATGGCGAGCTCGACATGGCCAGCGCACCGCTCCTGCAGAGCGCGGTCGAGGGGACGGAGAGCGCGGCCAAGCCGCTGCTGGTGTTGGACCTGCACCGCCTCGAGTTCATCGACTCCACCGGGCTGCGCATCATCCTCTCGGCGCGCAAGCGCTGCGGTGAGCGCGGTCAGGAGTTCGCTGTAACGCGTGGCTCACAGCAAGTGGAGCGCCTGCTCAGCGTGACGGGCATGACCTCGCACCTGCGGACAGTCACCGCACCGGGCGAGCTGCACGCCTAGATCACCAACCGGCGTCTAGCTCCTCCAGCCGCCGCAACAGAAATCGCCGCTCGGGCTCAGATCGAACCAGCACGAGTGCTTGCTCGTACGCTTCGCGCGCCGCAACCGCATCGCCCAGCCGCCGCAACAACTCACCGCGGGCGGCGTGCAGATAGTGATAACCATCGAGCTGCAAGCGCTCCATCGCCGCCAGGCCCGCCTCGGGACCCTCGGCTTCGGCCTTGGCCACCGCGCCGTTGAGCGCCACCACGGGCGATCCAGTCGCACTGTGGAGCTGTTCGTAGAGCGCCGCTATCCGCGGCCAGTCGCAGTTCTCCGCCACGTGCAGCGAGGCGATCTGCGCCTGCATCAGATAGACCCCCTCCACCCCACCACGCAGGGCACGCCCGCGCTCGAGCGCCTCATTGCCGGCACGAACCTGGGCGCGATCCCACATCGTGCGGTCCTGGTCGGCCAACAGCACGAGCTCATCCCCTCGGGCACGCGCCGCACGCCGCGAGTCGTGCAGCAGCATCAGCGCCAGCAACCCGAACACCTCCGGCTCGTCGGGCATCAGCTCCCCCAGTGAGACGCCGAGGCGGATCGCCTCATCGGCAAGATGAGCGCCACGTCCGTCATAGCCCTCGTTGAAGATCAGGTACACGACCGCGAGCACAGCCGCGAGGCGATCTGGAAGCAGATGCGCGGGCGGAATGCGAAACGGGATCCCGGCAATCCTGATCTTGCGCTTGGCTCTTACCAGCCGCTGTGCCATCGTCGCCTCCGAGACGAGGAACGCGCGGGCAATCTCCTCGGTGCTCATGCCGCCAAGCGCACGCAGCGTCAGCGCGACCTGAGCATCGAGGCCAAGCGCGGGATGACAGCACGTGAAGATCAGCTCGAGGCGCTCGTCGCGAAAGAAGCTCTGCTCGATCTCATCCTCCACGGCTTCGGACACCTCCAGGAGCTTCGACTTGGCTGTGAGCGTGCGCTCGCGACGGATCCGATCGATTGCGCGGTTGCGCGCCGTCGCCACGAGCCACGCGCCCGGACTGGCGGGAGCGCCATCGCGCGGCCAGCGCTCGGCCGCGATCGCAAACGCCTCCTGGGTGGCCTCCTCAGCGAGATCGAAGTCGCCGAGGAAGCCCACCAGGGCGGCGAGCACGCGAGCCCACTGCTCGCGAAAGACCTGCTCTATCAGCGCGCCACCAGCGGTCGCACCTCGACCGCCCCGCCCATCCTCGCCGCCGGGATTCGAGCAGCGAGCTCGATCGCCGTGTCGAGGTCATCGGCCTCCAGCAGGTAGTAGCCGCCGAGAGCCTCCTTAGTCTCGGCGAAGGGGCCGTCTGTGGTCAGCGTGCGACCGTCTTGAACACGGACGGTGGTTGCGGTCGACGGCGGCTGGAGCTGGGCTCCCCCGCCGATACCGGGGTGCTCGTTGATCGCCATGTACTCGGCTGTCACCGCGTCTCTCTCAGCCGGCGAGAGGGTCTCCCACGAGGACATCGCCTCGCCGGTGTAGATCTGGATCAGGTATTGCATCGACTGCCTCCTGTTGCAGGGTAATGATCACTCTCGAGACGAGTGCGGTGACCGGCTCTCGACATATAAACTTGAAGACATATAAAGATGTGATTATATATCTTCCATGGCCGCCAATGTTTTCGAGGTCGTCGCAGAGCCCGCCCGCCGTCAGTTGCTCGACCTGCTGATCCGCGGCCCGCGCGCAGTCGGCCAGCTGGGCGCCGAGACGGGCCTCAGCCAGCCGAACACCTCCCGCCACCTGCGCATCCTGAGGGAGGCGGGTCTGGTGGAGTCGCACACGGTCGGACAGCGACGTCTCTACACCCTGCGCGGAGAGGGCTTCGCCGAGCTGGCCCGCTGGCTGACCCCCTACGTGCTGTTGTGGCAGGGCGGCCTCGATGCGCTCGAAGAACACCTCGATCAGAAGGAGTAGTCATGCCCCCTGACGGCCACGCAGTGCTCAAGCAGCTGGAGGGGCGCTTTGCGCTCTGCTTCGAGCGCACGCTCCCCCACCCGCCCGAGCGCGTGTGGCGCGCGCTCACAACCCACGATGAGCTACTCGAGTGGCACCCCACGCCGTTTGAGATCGAGCCGCGCGCGGGAGGAGCAATCAGGTTCGTCCCAGGCCCAGGCGCTCCCGAGATGCCAGACGGACAGGTCCTCTCCTTCGAGCCACCGCGCCTGCTCACGCACACATGGGGCGATGACGAGCTGCGCTGGCAGCTACGCGCCAACGACGATGGCTGCCTGCTCAGCCTCACCCACTTGTTCGAGGACCGCTTCAAGGCTGCACGCGACGGGGCCGGCTGGCATCTGTGCCTAGACGCCTTGTCGGCATCGCTGGCGGACGAGACGCGACCCCAGCGTGGCAGCGCTCCACGGCTGACAGGAGGTTGGGAGGAGCTCAACAGCGGCTATCAACAGCGCTTTGGCATCTCGCGCGAGCAGGCGACGCCGATCCCGCCGCACTGAGAAGACGGGTCTAGCTCAGGACGAAGGCGACTTCGTCGACCGTGCACCACGACCAGTCCTCGCCCGGCTCGATCGAGCTCATGATCGGGTGCGAGTCCTCGGCTGCGTGGCGCGAGGCGTGTTTGTTCGGCGAGGAGTCACAGCAGCCGACCTTGGCGCAGGTGCGACAGATGCGCAGGTGCACCCAGCGACCGCCGGTCTTCAGGCACTCCTCACAGCCCGGCACATCCGCCCGCGTGGGCACCTCGAGTACGTCGACCTGATCGATGTGCGAGCAGCTCTGAGCGCTCATGGGGAAGATGGTAGAGCGTCCGCGATCGGCAGCCACACGTGGAAGACCGTCCTTCCCGGCTCGCTTTCCACATCGATCGAGCCGCGGTGACGCTCGACGACGATCCGGCGAGCGGTGTCGAGTCCCAGCCCGGTGCCCTGACCGACGTCCTTGGTCGTGAAGAACGGCTCGAAGATGCGCTCGCGCAGCTCATCGGGGATCCCAGGCCCGTCGTCGGCGATGTCCACGCGCACACATGGACCCTCGAGTGCAGTGGAGATCGTGATCGTCCCACGCTCGCCCAGCGCCTGGATCGCGTTATCGAGCAGGTTCGTCCACACCTGGTTGAGCTCGCCGCCGTTGACCGTGAGCCTCGGCAGCGTCCGGTCGTAGTCGCGAACGAGCACGATCTCGGTGTGCTTGAGCTTGTGGCCAAGCACCGTCAGCGTCGTCTCCAACCCCTCGTGGATGTCCGTCTCCACCAGCTCGCCGCGGTCCATGTAGGCGTAGGACTTCACCGCCGCCACCAGTGCGCTCATACGCGCGGTCGACTCGGTGAGCTCGCTCGCCAGCTGCTGAGCGCTCAGCGACGCGCCGACCCAGCGCAGCGCCGGCACGGTGGCCGGACCGGCCAGCTCGGCCACCCGCTCCAGCCACTGCGAGTCGACACCGGCTGCAACCAGCGGCTCGGACAGCTTCCACGGCTCGGGCACGCCCAGGCCTTCGAGCTTCTCCGTGAGCTCATCCTCCGCATCGGCCGCGTCGAGCGCATCGAGCTTGGTTCGAGCAGCGCACTGCGAGAGGGCCTGGCGCTGGAGCTCGACCAGCTGCTCGGCCTCGCCCCGCTCCACCCCCGACTCCACGAAATGGCCGATCGTCGAGCTGAGCACCTCGAGCGCCTCCGCCAGATCGGCAGCCGCGCGACGCGCCGCGGCGGCGGGGTTGTTGAGCTCGTGCGTGAGACCCGCCGCCATCGTGCCCAGGGCGGCCAGACGCTCGCGGTTTGACTCGAGCGCCGTTATACGGCTGACGACCGGGCGCACCTGGCGCATCACGCGGTCGAACACCGGGCGCTGCGCGAGCACCAGCCCGATGAACGCCTCGGTCTCCACCTCGGCGAGCAGAACCTCGCCGGCGGCGAGCATGCGCACCCCGGAGACGCCCCCCGTCAGCACCGCCGTGGCACCGACCCAGGTGGGCGCCGGATGCATGCCCACGGGCTCGGCCCTGCCGCCGGGGTCGACGGCGAAGGCCTCCAGCGCGCCCTCCAGCACCAGGCGAAAGGCAGGCGCACGCTGGCCCTGCTCGGCCACCGCCGAGCCGGGCTGCAGCTGACGAAGCTCGGCCACCTCCACCCAGCGTTCGAGCTCGAGGTCGCTGAGATCGTCGAACAGGTCGACCGCACGCAGCTGCTCGAGCGTGGGATGGCTCACGCGCTCGCCAGGTACTCGTGGATCAGGGACACCGCCATCGACCCCTCCCCCACGGCGCTTGCCACGCGCTTGATCGAACGTGCGCGCACGTCGCCCGCGACGAACACACCCGGGACGCTCGTCTCGAGGACATAAGGGTCGCGGCGCAGCGGCCAGCCCTGCTCGCGAACCTCCGCGCCGGCGAGGATGAAGCCCCGCTCGTCGCGCGCAAGCACGCCCTCGAGCCAGTCGGTGCGCGGCATCGCTCCGACGAACACGAAGCACGCATCGAGCTCCTCGCGCGTCTCGTCGCCGTCCCGACCGCGGATGCGCAGCGCGCGCAGGCGACCCTCAGCCCCCTCCGCCCCGATGGCCTCGGTGCCGGTGCGCACCTCGACGTTCTCGAGCGCCGCGATCTGCTCGACCAGGTAGTGGGACATCGACTTGGCCAGCGAGTCCGCGCGCACGAGCATCGTGACGCGGGCCGCGTAGCCGGAGAAGTAGACGGCTGCCTGCCCCGCCGAGTTGGCGCCCCCGATGACCACCACGTGCTGCTCGGCGCAGGCGCGCGCCTCGGTCAGCGCCGCGCCGTAGTAGATGCCCGCGCCCGTGTAGTCGGCGAAGCCCGGCGCCTGCAGCTGGCGGTAGGAGACCCCGGAGGCGACCAGGACGCAGTTGGCGCTGAGGGCGCCGCCGCTCGAGAGCTCGACGATCCGCCCAGCCCCCTCCACCCTCAAAGCAACAGCATCTGAGACGGTGAGCAGCTCCGCGCCCAACCGCCGTGCCTGATCGGTCGCACGGCGAGCCAGGTCCGAGCCCGACAGACCGGCCGGGAAGCCCAGGTAGTTCTCGATCCTGCTCGACTGCCCCGCCTGCCCACCGGGAGCCTCGCGCTCGACCATCACCGTGCGCAGGCCCTCCGAGGCTCCATAGACGGCTGCCGCGAGGCCCGCCGGGCCGCCGCCCACGATCACCAGGTCATAATGCTCGGCCAGCGGCGCTCCCGCGACGCCGAGGCGCTCAGCCAGCTCGAGGATGCTCGGACGCTCTAGCACCGAGCCGTCCTCGAGAAGCGCCACGGGTAGACCTGAGGTCTCCACCCCCGCGAGCGTCAACAGCTCGCGCGCTTCGCTGTCGCGTTCCACGTCGAGCCAGCGGGCGGGTATGCGGTTGCGGGCAAGGAAGTCGCGCAGGTCGTGCGACTCCTTGGAGAAGCGGTGACCGATCACGCGCACACCGCCCGCCTCCAGGGCAGCGCCGGCCTCCCAAGTCGTGAGCAGATCCTCGACCACGGGGAGCAACTGCTCCTCCGGCGGATCCCACGGCTTGAGCAGGTAGTAGTCGAGCGCGACCTCGTTGATCGCGGCGATCGCAGCCTCCGTGTCGGCGTAGGCGGTCAACAGCACGCGCTTGGCGTCGGGAACCAGCTGACGCGCTTTGACGAGGTAGTCGGTGCCGGCCATCGCCGGCATGCGCTGGTCGGCCACGAGCAGCGCGACCTGCTCGCCGCGCGCCATGATCTGGGCGATCAGCTCAAGCGCCTCAGCCCCCGAGCCCGCCCGCATGATCCGGTAGCGCTCGCCGAAACCGCGGCGCAGATCACGCGACACCGCGGCGAGCACCGCCGGCTCATCGTCCACGGCGAGGATCACGGGGCGACGTGTACGCGGCTCCTCGGGCGGCTGAGCAGACGCGTCCATGCGCAAACGCTAGCGCTCAGCCGCCTGCCTCGACCGTGCGGTGGCCTGCGTAGGGGCGTCAGTGGAGCTGCAGGGGTAAAGCCCGCTCGGCCATTTGTCGAAGCAGCCCACGAATCGCCGAGTAAGCGGAATCCAGGCTCGATGAGACCTGGCGAGGCCACGCGCAAATGCCAGACAGGGACCAAGACAACCTTCAGAGCGATCCCCCCTCCCCCGCGCTTGCGGACGGCTCCCCCGAGGGCGGGCCGCGGCGGCGGGTGAGCGCACGGCGCATAGCGCTGGCAACGGTGTGCGTGGTGGGTGGCGTCCTCGGCTCCGTGCTGGCGGCGAGCTCGATCGCGGGCCACGACAGGAGCACGGCGGTCTCGGCCTTTCAACAGAGCTCCACCGCGATCGCCTCCTCCTTGAAGCTGTCCGTCCAGCGCGAGGAAGAGCTGACCGTCAGCGCGAGCACCTTCTTCGCCCGCAACCCCAAGGCCTCGCCTGAAGAATTCGCAACCTGGGTGAAATGGGCGCAGACCGTACGCCGCTTCCCCGAGCTCCAGAACCTCGGCCTGGTGGCGATCGTCAAAAGCTCAGAACTCGACGCGCTGGAGGCACGAATCACGGGCCAGGCATCCGCCGGAGGGCTCCAGATCGCGCCCACCAGCAACCACTCCTTCAACTGCCTTGCGACGGCCGAACTCGTACGTAACCCGGCGCTCGCTCCCTCCCCGGGGCTGGACTACTGCGCGCGCTCATCAGCGCCGCTGACTGCACGCAACTCGGGCCGGAGCACCGCGACCTCAGTCACCATCGGCCACGCCGAAGCGCTTGCCAGCGAGACTCCCGTCTACCGCGGCGAGGTCACGCCCCTGACCGTCGCCGGGCGCACCGCGGCCTTCGTCGGCTGGCTGCGCGAGGTACTGGTGCCGAGCGTGATGCTCGAACAGGCGCTGCGTGGACACCCAACGAGCGCCATGCGCCTTCACTACCACGCTGGAGCCTCCAACGCGACCTTCCTCAGCGGCACACCCGGCGCCAACTGGCAGAGCACCAGCACCAACCTCCGCAACGGATGGTCGGTGCGGATCTACGGTGCAGCGCTCCCCGGCGGCATCCTCGGCGACGAAGACGCGCTCGCGCTGCTGATCGCCGGATGCCTGGGAAGCGTGCTGCTCGGCCTGCTCGTGCTCGGATTCGAACGTGGCCGCATGCCAGCACCGGTCGTGGCGAGCAACCCGGTACCCAACGAAGACCTCTACGACCCGCTCACGGGCCTGCCCAACCGTGCCCTCACGCTCGATCGAGCCGAGCGCATGGTCGCCCGCGCAGGGCGTCAGTCGGGGATGCTCGCGGGCGCGCTCTACATCGACATCGACTGGTTCAAGGACGTAAACGACAAGCTCGGACAGGCGGCAGGGGATCAGCTGCTGAAGATCGTGGCCGAGCGGCTCGAGGGCGTGATCCGAGCCGGTGACACCGTGGGTCGCTTCGGCGGCGACGAGTTCGTGGTGCTGGTCGAGTCGGCGGCCCGTGGGATCAGGCTCGATTCGCTTGCACGGCGAGTGATCGAGGCCCTGCACAAGCCCGTCGAGATCGCCGGCTTCGGGCCGAGCTTCTCGCCCACGGCCAGCATCGGCGTGGCCTTCGGGCGCTATGACACGCCGGATGACCTGCTGCGCGACGCCCAGCTGGCGCTGACCTCGGCCAAGGCGGCCGGTAAGGATCGCTACACGCTGTTCAACGCCAACATGCGCTCGGTCATCGAGAGTCGCAGCGTGCTCGAAGCCGAACTCAACACGGCACTACAGGAGCAGCAGTTCTTCCTGCTCTACGAGCCCATCTACGACATGCGCACCCGCCGGGTGGTCGGGCTCGAGGCGGTCCTGCGCTGGCAGCACCCCACGCGTGGTGTGCTGCTGCCTGAGGAATTCGTCTCCCTGGCCGAGGACACCGAGCTGATCGTGCCGATCGGGCGCTGGGCGCTGGAGGAGGCCTGCATCCACGGCGCGGCCTGGAACGTGGCCGGGCACGGGGTGGCGGTCTCGGTGAAGGTCTCCCCCAACCAGCTGCTCCGTGACGGGTTCGCCACCGACGTGCGCCGGGCGCTGCAGCAGTCGGGGATCGACCCTGGGCTGCTCTCGCTCGAGGTGGCCGAGACCACCGCGATGCGCGACCTGTCCGCAACCGCCGAGCGGCTCGAGCAGGTCAAGCGGATGGGTGTGCGCGTCGCCATCGACGACTTCGGCGGCAGCGGATACGCGCGCCACTCCGATCTGCAGCGCCTGCCGCTCGACGCCCTCAAGGTCGACCGCGCCTCGCTCGCCCGCTCCGAGGACGAGGACTACCGCAGCTGGCTGCTGGAGGCGATCCTGATCGTCGGACGCGAGCTGTCGTTGACGGTGATCGCCACGGGAATCGAGACGCGCGAGCAGCTGCACGACCTGCACGAGATGGGCTGCACGATCGTCCAGGGCCCGCTGATGGGCAAGGCCGCCAGCGCAAACGAGGTGGAGCGGCTGATCACACCGGAGCTGCCCGCGGGCAGTCCCGACTCACACGAGCCCGAGGACTCCCCGCTCGTCGGGTAGCGCCCGCAGGATCACGGTCAATCTTCGCAACTGTCGCCGCATAGTCCTACTCTTTGGTAATGGCGATCGAGACCGCTGAAAGCGGAGCCCTGTCGTCGTCGTATGGGCACAGCCGAACACGTCTACTGCTTGGCATCGGCGTGGTGCTGCTCGTCGCGCTCGTGGCGGTGGTCGTGGCCGCCCTGACGCTGTCGGGCGTGACCCTCGCCGGCGACGCCACGGCGCTGGCGCGAGTGTCCGTGCAGCCACTGGGCGGGTCGATCGAGCACGTCGAGGCCTACGGGCCAAACGGCAGGAGCATCCCCCTCACCGTCTCCGGCGGACGCCTTACCCCGCTCGAGCACCTGACCCCGGGCGAGCAGGTCTCCGTGGACGTGGCCGTTCGGCGGCCCGGCTGGCTGGGCTGGGCGCTGGGCAGCGTGCGCCATGAGCAGCTCACCCTGCACGCGCCCCTTGCACAGGTGACCGAGCGCTGGTTGACCGTCCCCAACGGCTCGGAGGTTCACGTCAGCTTCGATCAACCGGTCAGCACAGTGGCCTACGGGAGCAGCGGTCACATTGTCAAACACACGCTTGGAAGCGCCCAGAGCTCGATCTCGCTCGGGCGCCAGGCGCAGACGGGCGCCACCGAAGTAGCCGCGGCGCCACGGCCGTGGGAGCGACTCAGCAAGCCCACCCAGGTCAGCTGGTTCCCCCCGTCCAACTCCGCGGTGATGGTCACCCTCCCCGCGGCAGGCACGCAGATATCTCCCGCCACGCCGCTGTACCTGACGTTCTCAAAGACGGTGAACGACTCGCTCGGCTCCTCACACCCTCGGCTCTACCCCAGCACACCGGGGAGCTGGCACGAAGTGAACAGCCACACGCTCGAGTTCACGCCGTCGGGCTTCGGGGCGGCGCTCGGCTCGCATCTGCACGTCCAGCTCCCCCGCTCGGTCGACGTCACCAGTGGCTCAGGCGGGCTGCAGAGCGCCAGTCAGATCGAATGGACGGTGCCACCTGGGTCGACGCTGCGCCTGCAGCAGCTGCTGGCTCAGGCCGGCTATCTGCCGGTCGCCTGGCAGCCCTCCGGCCCCGCGGTCCAGCGCGACCCCGCGGCAGAGGTGAAAGCAGCGGTGGAACCGCCCAGCGGCAGCTTCAACTGGCGCTACGGGAACACGCCCCACCAGCTGCAGGCGATGTGGAGCCCCGGCCAGGCGAACGTGATCACCAAGGGCGCGGTGATGAAATTCGAGAACGACCACGAAATGACCGCCGACGGCCTGGCCGGACCGGCGGTATGGCACCTCCTGCTAAGCGACGCGATCGCCGGCAAGCACTCGACCAGCCCATACAGCTACGTCTACGTGCACCGCGAAGTCCCGGAGATGGCGACCCTCTGGAGCGCCGGACGGACGGTGCTGAGCTCACCGGCGAACACGGGCATCTCAGGAGCGGAAACAGCGCTTGGCACCTTCCCGGTGTTCGAGCACGTGCCAGAAACCACGATGAGCGGGACCAACCCCGACGGCTCCCACTACAGCGACCCTGGCATCAAATGGGTCAGTTACTTCAACGGTGGCGACGCGCTGCACAACTTCGACCGCTCCTCCTTCGGAACACCCCAGAGCCTCGGTTGCGTCGAGCTCCCACTCGCCGCCTCGGCCGAGATCTACCCCTACACGCCGATCGGCACGCTCGTCACCGTCGAAACCTGAGCGGCAGCCGATTCCCTACCAAGGCACCGGCCCGTTGCGATCGACGAACGTCCCCGTGGGACCGTCGGCCCCCAGGCACGCCAGCGCAACGATCGCGTCGGTGCCCTCGCTGACGGTCTGGAGGCCTCTGTGCGCGTTGAGGTCGGTCGCGGTATAGCCGGGGTCGGCGGCGTTGACCCGCCAGCGTGGGTGCGCCTGCGCCCACTTCACAGTGAGCATGTTCAGGGCAGCCTTCGAGGCTGGGTAAGCAAGCATGACAAATGCCCTATAGGGGCCATCCGGGTCGCTCGCCAGACCCAGCGACCCGAGGCCGCTCGAGACGTTGACTACCACCGGTACAGGCGCAGCGTCGAGCAGCGGCGTGAATGCCTGTAGGACGCGCACAGCCCCGAACACGTTGGTCTCGAACACGGTGCGCAGATCCTCGGCGGATGTCTCGGGCACGGCGACTCGGGCGCCGGCGATGCCGGCGTTGTTCACGAGCACGTCCAAACCGCCGGCGCCTGCGACGAGCTCGACGGCCGCCGCGACCGAGTCTTCGTCGGTGACATCGAGCTCCAGGAAGCGCCCCCCGAGCTCCTCGGCGGCCGCGCCACCTCGCTGCGGGTCACGGGCGGCCATCCACACCTCGTGGCCCGCGTCCAGCAGCCGGCGGGCCGTCTCATAGCCGAGTCCCTTGTTCGCGCCCGTGATCAGCGTCCTCGTCATCGGTTGCTCATCCTAGTCACGGTAATCCCCCTCTCCGGACAGGCGCCCTGCTATGAGTCAGAGGGCTCGAGCGCCGCACCCGCGGCCCTCGCCGGCGTTGCCACTTGACAAGAAAGGCCCCGATGCCACCGACCAGTACCCCAGCCCTGAGCGCCCCGTCAGCGGGCGCTCCATTCGAGCTCACCACGATCGAGCGCAGGGAGCTGGGCGAGCGAGACGTCCTGATCGACATCAAGTTCTGCGGCATCTGCCACAGCGACATCCACCAGGTCAAGGACGAGTGGGGCGGGTCGATCTTCCCAATGGTTCCCGGCCACGAGATCGCGGGCGTGGTCGCGGCGGTCGGGTCAGCGGTCACGCGCTTCTCGGTGGGCGACCACGTGGGCGTGGGCTGCCTGGTCGACTCGTGCGGAGAGTGCGAGTACTGCCAGGCCGGAGAGGAGCAGTTCTGCACCAAGGGCGCTGTCGCCACCTACAACGGCCGTGGCTATGACGGTGAGCCGACATACGGCGGTTACAGCCGGCAGGTCGTGGTCAGCGATCGCTTCGTGGTCAACATCCCTGCGAGCCTCGAGCTCGCCGACGCGGCGCCGCTGTTGTGCGCTGGCATCACCACTTATGTACCGCTGAAGCACTGGAAGATCGGCAACGGCGCCAAGGTGGCGATCATCGGCATGGGCGGCCTCGGCCACGTCGCCGTGCAGATCGCCGCGGCGCTCGGCGCCGAGGTGACGGTGCTGAGCCAGACGCTCGCAAAGCAGGAGGACGGCCTGCGCTTCGGCGCCTCTCACTACTACGCCACTTCCGATAAGGGCACATTCCGTGAGCTGGCGGGCAGCTTCGACTTCGTTCTCAACACGGTCTCCGCCGAGCTCAACATCAATGCCTACCTACGACTGCTGCGCGTCGACGGAACGCTCGTCAACGTCGGTGCACCGTCAAAGCCCTACTCGGTCGGCGCCTTCACGCTGATCGGTGGCCGCCGCAGCCTGGCTGGATCGGCGATCGGCGGCCTGCCCGACACCCAGGAGATGCTCGACTTCTGCGCCGAGCACGGCATCACCCCCACGATCGAGCTGATCGACGCCCAGGCAGTCGACGAGGCCTACGGGCGCGTCGAGCGCAGCGATGTGCGCTACCGCTTCGTCATCGACGTCGCGACGATCGCAGGGCCCGGGGACTGACCACCGCCGGCTGGAGCTCGTCGGACGCCCGCGAGTGGGGTCGACGGGCCACTGCCTGCTCTAGCCTGCTTCGAGCCAGTGCTCCTCGCCTCGATCCCCAGCCCGTCGAGCAACGGGTTCCACATCGGTCCGCTGTTCATGCACTTCTACGGGCTGTGCTACGTGGTCGGCATCACGGGCGCGGTCGTGCTCACGCGCAGGCTGTGGAAAGAGAAGGGCGGAGACCCCGATCTGGTCTACACCGTGGCGCTATGGGGCGTGCCGGCCGGAATTCTCGGCGGGCGTCTCTACCACGACATCACCAGCTGGAACGAAGTGCCGCACAACTGGTGGGGCTGGCTTGCGGTGTGGCAGGGGGGCCTCGGGATCTGGGGCGGGATCGTAGGCGGCGTGATCGGCGGCGTGATCCCGCTGCGTCGGGCGCGCGTGAGCATTACGCAGTTCATGGACGCCACAGCGCCGGGACTGCTCCTAGCGCAGGCGATTGGCCGCGTGGGCAACTACTTCAACCAGGAGCTCTTTGGCGGGCCCACGAGCCTTCCCTGGGGCCTGCAGATCAGCCCGGCTCACAGGCCGGTCGGCTATCTCGCCTACGCAACCTTCCAACCGACGTTCCTGTACGAGCTGCTCTGGGACCTTGCGCTGGGGGGCGCCCTTGTCTGGCTGATCCACCACCGGCGGATACGCCCACCAGGGATCTTCGCGCTGTACGTGGCCGGCTACTCCGCATTTCGCATATTCGAGGAGCTGCTGCGCGTCGACCCGGCGCACCACATCCTCGGTGAGCGCCTGAACTTCTGGGTGGCGAGCCTGCTCGCACTGGCGGGCGCGGCCTGGTTCGTGCACACGCAGGAGCGCGGAGCTAAGGGCACGCTCAAAACGGCGCAGCGAGGGCGAAGCGGAGCGTGACGGGCTCGGCCGCGGCGTAGGCGGCGCGCATGGCACTCTCGTCGCGGTAGCCGCCCTCCAGTCGCCTCGCCTCACAGCGCACCTCCAGGCGGTCACCGGCGAACGGCCAGGGATCGAGGGTGTAGGCGCCGGCCTCGAGCTCGCGCAGCTCGACGTCGAGCCGGCCGTCGACGCTCGGCACCTCCGTGGCTGTGAACGGACGCCAACGACAGCAGAGCGCAAGGGAGATGCCGTCCCAGGCCCACAGCAAGGCTCGATCGCGTTCGATCTGCTCCGCCGTGAGGCTCAATCTCCCGGTGAGCTCGCTCTGGCGTGCGCGCTCCCGCTCGACGTGCGCTTGCAGCATCGCTGCGTGCTCGGGCGCGCGACGCGCTCGCAGCTGTGAGAGCGAGCTCCCGTGCAGGGAGACGAGCAGCGCGGCCCGGAAGCTTTGGCTGAGCAGGCGGTCGGGTGCATCGCGCCAGATCTGCAGATGCTGCTCAGCGCTGATCTCGAGAAAGCTGAGCGGAAGCCCCGTATCGGGATTCAGCCGCGGCTCGAGATCGAATGTGGCCCAGCCGATGTCGTGCTGCTCGGCGCCGAGCACCAGCTCCTCGCGCGATTCGAGCTCACCGAAGCGCTCGTTGCCCCAAGCGCGAGCCAGCTGGCCGGCGAGCCACGAGTGGGAGAGCTGCCCGATCGCAAGCGCACCGGCACCGTCGGGGCGTATGAGCATCGCTCAAGCGTAGGGCGTGATCGGGGACCCTGCGACTACCTGTACGGACCCTGCGCCCTCATGCGAGCTTGCGCCCGTGGCTGTTGACGTACTGCGAGGGGTCCCATTCGTCGAGGAACTTACGCGCGGCCTGCTTGCCCGATTCGAGCAGCCAGTCCTTCTGCTGTTCGGTCAGGTTGAAGTCCGTCGTACCGATGTCGCCCGCCGAGATCGTGCACGTCCGCACGTAGGTCGAATGGGACACCCAGTACTTGTCCCAGGCTTCGGTTGTGGTGTG
>DATARM010000122.1:0-4935 GCA_036264155.1 Solirubrobacteraceae bacterium | reverse complement strand
CGGCGGGACTCGCGCCGGGCGCCGCGAGCCTGACCCTCTCGCTGCAGCGTGTCCACGGCAAGCCCGCCTTTGCGGTACTCGGCGAACGGATCCTCGTTCGCGGGATCCTCACTCCCTACGTCCCCGGTCAGACAGTCACCCTGACGATTTTCAGGGACGGCAGGCGTGTGCTCTCCCGGACGCTTGCAGTGCGCCCGGCAAAGCACGGCAAGGGGGAAGCGCGGTTGCTGTACGCGAGCCCGCACTCAGGTCTGGTGAGCGTTCGCGCCCAGCACCCCGCCACCGCCGCGCTGGCGGCGGCGAGGGCCGATCCGGCGAAGGTGCGCTGGTACTCGGCCACCCTTCTGCCCGGCTCGCGCAGTCCCGCCGTGCACCTGCTCCAGGACGAGCTGGCGCGCCTGCGCTACGAAGTGCCGGTCGGCGGGGTGTTCGACCAAGCCACCGCTCGGGCGGTGCTGGCCCTGCGCAAGACGATCGGGCTCGAGCGGATCGAAGCGACCGATTCGCTCATCTTCTCGCGGCTGCAGCGCGGCGAGGGTGGGTATCGCGTGCGCTTTCCACAGGACGGTAACCACGTCGAGGCAGACCTCACCAAGCAGGTGCTGGTTGAGGTCGAACACCGGCGCGTGCGGCGAATCCTGACAATGAGCTCGGGCAAGCCCTCCACACCGACGGTGATCGGTCACTTTCAGGTCTACTCCAAGACGCCGGGGACCAACTCCGAGGGGATGGTCGACTCCAACTACTTCATCCGTGGCTACGCGATCCACGGCTATGCCGAAGTTCCTTCGTACGCGGCCAGCCACGGTTGCCTGCGGATACCGATTCCCGATGCTGCGAGCGTTTTCGCCTGGGTGCAGGTCGGGTACTCGGTCGACGTCTACACCGAGGATGGGCACGGCAGCCGGGCCGTGCGGGCAAACGCCGGGCCCTGACGGCCTACGGGTTCAGTCGCATAAGGCGCGCAACAAAAGCCAGCCCAAAGCCGTAGACAACCAGGACCAGCAGCGTGTCGACGATGTGGATCGTCCAAGCGCTGCTGGATCCGGACGTCACGCTCGAGAAGGGCGAGGAGAGCGTCGAGACGGCTTTGTCGAGCGCCTTGCGGGCGGCGCTCGGCTTTTTCGCGGCTCCGCCCCCGTCCTGAGCGGATTCGGCCGCGGCGACCTCTGCCTGCTGGCGCGAGGAGGCCGCTTTGCTCTGGTCAAGGGCAAAGGAGACGAACCACAGGATCGCGATCGCGCAGATCGCGACTGAGGCCAGGCGCAGTACGCGTGCAAGCAGCGGGAGGATCATCGTTATCAGGGTAATCGCGAGGCTGGACGGCGTGGATCGAGTGAGCTCTTACGGCTGGACGGATGTGCGAGCGCAGGCGGTCGTTAGATTGCAGGGCGTGAGCAGGAACCAAATCGCGCGCGAGCGCCGCGGTGGCCGATGAGTGCCGAGGGGTTCGTCGCCCCGGAGAGTGCCCGCGCGCGGCTGGTCCGCGAGTTGCGCACGCATGCTTTGGTGGTTGGTGAGGTGACGCTGACCAGCGGGCGCACGGCCTCCTACTACGTGGACGCCAAGCGGGCGATCCTGCTCCCGGCCGGGTTTCGCGCGCTCGCGCAGCTGCTGGCAGAGCTGGTGCGCGCTTGGGACGCCACCGCGGTCGGGGGAATGACGATGGGCGCGGACGCGGTTGCCTGCGCGGCCCTTGCCTGCGGCGCTGACGTGAAGGCCTTCTTCGTGCGCAAGGACGCCAAGGCGCACGGACTGCAGCGGCAGGTCGAGGGACCGCTGCTAGAGCCCGGAGACCGCTGCCTGGTGGTCGAGGACGTCGTCACCACCGGGGGCTCGACCGTGGCGGCGATCGAAGCGCTCAAGCAAGGGGGCCACGAGATCTGTGGTGTCACCGCAGTGCTGGACCGCCTCGCCGGGGGCGGCGCGGCAATCGAAGCGGCCAGCGGCGCGCCGTACGCACCGCTGTGCACGATCGACGAGGTCTACCCGGAGCGCGAGGACCGGTAGGGAGCGCGCGATCCCAGACGCGGCGTGGGTGCCGGCAGCCAGCCATTGTCGACAGTGCCGCGTCGGCGAGCGGTCCAGTTCTATGCGGCAGTAGCCTTAGGTTTGAGCCCTCGTAGTCCAATGGATAAGACGACCGCCTCCTAAGCGGTAGATCCAGGTTCGACTCCTGGCGGGGGCATGGGGGCGGATCGCTGGTGTTGGTGCTGAGGTAGTCCCGCCCCTACCAGGACCATGGGCAAGCTGAGCTGCACGGTGCGGTGGATCGCGCTTTCAATACAGCTCGCGCGCATAGCCCCAAGCACGCTGCGATGCCGGACGCGCGGTGCATCGCAGAAATTCTCGCCCTCCCTTGGCGAACGATTACGGAGCTAGCTCAGGAAGATGTGAGTAAGCACGCTCACCTGCTCGGTTAGAAGTCGAGGGCAGTGTCAAGGCCGGTCGAAATCTAGGCCGGTTTCGCCGGGGTGGTTGAAAACTAGGCCAGTTGAGGGTTGGTGCGCCGGCGGTTTGTGGAGCGAGCCGCTACACGCCCCGCTGACCAATGCTCATTGTCATGTAGCTGGTGTTTGGGCTCCGGCGATAGTCGCCGAATGGCTCGCACGGTGAAAATCCTGCGCTCACGTAGAGCGAGCGGGCCGGCGCAAACGCTTCATGGACCCAAGTCTCCAAGCTCAAGCGTTCGAAGCCCCGCTCGTGGGCGACGGCGAGGAGGTGGTCAAGCATCGCGCGGCCAATGCCCATGCCGCGGACACGCTCAGCCGTGTGCATCGTCTTCAGCTCCGCGCGCCGATCGTCAAGCCGCTTGAGCGCACCGATTGCGACCAGATCACCGCGGCGACGGATGCTGAAAAGAGTGACTGCAGGGTCGAGCAGGCCACCGACCTCGAGTGCGTGCGCGTCCTGCGGTGGGCTGTGCAAACGCCCGAACGTCAGATGATGCTCAACAAGCTGTCGCACGTCATCGAGCCTTGGATCGGCAATCGCGACGTCGAGCTCATCCATTGACACGCGATACTAATGGCGAGATGCCGACGCCAGCATCTCCGGATGAAAAAGCAAGAGCGCCGATCGAGTTTTTCGCGCTCGATGCGGGAAACGGTCGCTCTCGTGACGGTGATGAGGGGACCGGCCAGAACGTCGAGGGGGCGTTCGTGCGGGCTCGTTTGGGGACGGGGGATCGGCGCCGTTTTCGGGCATGGTGATCGCACAGTCCCCGGAGGGGCGTGCATATAGTCTGTCGTGGCCGTTGTGCTGCGTAGCGCGGGCTCGGAGAGGCCGTCGGCGGAGCGGCGCGAGCACGCTGGGTCGATCCGCGTGAGCGGGTAGCGCCCGAGGTGGGATGGTGGGAGGATGTGTGCTGGTGCGGGTGACTGACGTAGCGAAGCGCAGGCGTCAGGGGCTTGTGGCCTGCCGCGCGGCTTTGCCCTTCGAGGGCCTTTGAGATGCGCGCCCCGGTGTCGCACCCGCACCCCCTCTTGGTGGTGTCGCGCGCCAGTCAGCGACCAGCCGCCGGTAGGCGAGCTCTGCCTGCTGCTGCAGTGCTTGCTCGGCATCACGCTGACTGGCGCTCGGTGTCACACGCGCTCCGCTGTGCCGTCGCGGCAGCGGTGGTGCGCCCGTGAGCAGTTCAAGGCGGCGAGTCTTCTGGCGTGTCAGCGACGGGCGCGCGAACGCGTAGTCCTGATCCTTGGTGAGCAGATGCCAGCAGAGCACCAACAGCTTGCGCGCGACCGCGACCGCCGCGATGTGCGCGCCGCGCCGCGCACGCACACGCTCCCCGAACGCCCGCAAGGGTCCTGGCGTGCGGATCGCTCGCCAGGCTGCCTCGACGAGCATCGCGCGGGCCTGCGGATCACCGCGCTTTGAGATGTGCCCATAGTGCGCTGGCTCTGAGCCGGACTGGCGAACCCTGGGGTCCAGGCCGAGATACGCGACGAGCTGGCCAGCGCTCTGAAAGCGCGTGATGTCACCGACCGCGCCGATCACGGCCGCGGCCGTCCCGACGTCGACGCCCGGAATCGTCAACAGGCGATGGAACCCCGGGAGCGCGAGCGCCTGCCCGGCGATCTGCACGTCGAGTTGCGCGATCTCGCCGTCGAGGAAGTCGATATGGCGCAGACAGCTCTGCACGGTCTGCGCCTCCTCCTCGGGCAATTCCTGGCCGGCGAGCCACACCCTGCCCTGCTTGCCGAACAGATCGCTGACCGGCGGGCGGCCGATCAGGCACCGCGCGAGCACAGCGTGCACCTCGTTCTTCACCCGTGTCCTCGCGCGCACGAGCCCGGCACGGCGGGCGACCCTTCGGCGCAGCGCGCCGGTCGCCTCATCGGGCACCCACACCTCTCTGAGCATCCCCGCCGCCAAGAGCTTCGCGAGCATCGCCGCGTCGAAGCGGTCGGACTTCACCCGTGCGTGAGAGATCGCGCGGGTCTCCGCCGCGTTGCACACCACCACCCTTCCCACCGGCCCTTCTCCCAACAGCCGCGCGATCTTCATCGCGCCGCAGCTCGCCTCGAGCACCACCTGATCCTCGCTGCCCAGGCCAGCCGCGAACTCGCGGATCGCCTCGGGCGTGCTCGCAATCCGGCCGAGCTGTGAGACCCGGCCGTCCTCACAGACCGCCACCTCGCAGAAATCGAGGTGCACATCCAAACCAAACGAGCGCAGCACCGCACCGCCTCCTTTTCTCACTGATCGACTTCTGAACTTGGAAGGCACCGTGGGCGGCGACAACTACGGATACGGGCTCTCAGCCCAACCGGGCGAGTCGCAGGGGCGGCCATCTAGTCATTGACGGGCTCTCAGCCCCAGATGCAGACCGGCCTGCCCACAAGCGTCCTTCCCACAAGGCCCCTGTCCCGGTCACGCGACCCTACGATCACAACCGGACAACAGCCCAGCCGCATTTTCATGCCCGTAGTCTGT
>DATARM010000106.1:0-8018 GCA_036264155.1 Solirubrobacteraceae bacterium | reverse complement strand
CAGCTTCGCGGTGGAGACGTCGGCGTAGGTGTAGCCGAGCCCGACGTGTCCTTGCGCATGCGCTTGCACCACGACGATCGTCGTCGAGTCCCACTCAAGCGTTCCGTCGCCCTCTGGGGCATCGGTGGGGATCGTGTAGGCCTCGACATCGATCCGCTCGACAGTGGGGGAGCTGGGGCTCATTGCGGGATCTTCTCGCTTTCGTCCGGTTGATGCTCCTCAGGCGGCGCTCGCTCGATCGGCAAGGTCGGCGACGGCAAGATCTTCGTCGTCGGGCTGGAGCAGGGAGAGGGCGCGATCCTGCTCTCAACCGCGAACTGGAGGACTCGGTCCCCGTAGCGCAGCCTTGACCGCTGCCCCAGAAGAAAATATCGGCACACGATATGCTTGGCGTCTAGCGGGAGCCCTCCGCAAACCCTAAGCCCACCGTAAAGAAAATCTAACGCAATTCTTAAGGCCGTCGTATACGGTCGCGCTGTGAAATACGGACGGGAGGCCGGATCACGTGCGCCAGAGCCGGCAGGTTCGCAGGCAGGTCTGCCTCCCACGGGACGGATCCCCGACTTCTTCATCATCGGGCACCAGAAGTGTGGCACCACTGCGCTGCACGAGATGCTCTCGCGCCACCCGCAGATCTTCATGCCGTATGAGAAGGAGCCGCGCTTCTTCGCCGCCGACCTGCGCTCGCGCCTGCAACAGCGGGACACCCCGGGCCGGCCGCTGACGCCCGAGGGCTACCTGCGGTTGTTCGCCGATGCCACTCCTGAGCAGCGCATCGGTGAGGCATCGCCGCAGTACATTCGCTCCGACGTGGCGGCGCGGGCGATCGCCGAGGTGCAACCCAAGGCCCGTATCATCGCCGTCCTGCGCGAGCCCGCCGCCTTCCTGCGGTCCTTTCACCTCCAATCGGTGCAGAACCATCTCGAGACCGAGACCGACTTCGCCAGAGCGCTGGCGCTCGAGGAGAACCGGCGCGAAGGCCGGGACATCCCGCCGCGCTGCCACCAGCCGCAGGCGCTGCTCTACTCCAACCACGTGCGCTATGCCCAACAGCTGCATGCTTACTTCGACGTGTTTCCCCGTGAGAACGTCAGGGTCCTGATCTACGAGGATCTGCGCGAGGACAACGAGGGTGTCGTGCGGGAGCTGTTGGGCTTCCTCGACGTCCAGGACGACGTGCCGATCGAGGTCGTCGAGACCGAGCCGTTGCGCCACGTGCGCTCCGGGCCCCTACATGAGCTCACAGGGGTGCTCCGCGTGGCACGTCGAAACCAGGAGGCGGCGTCCCCGGCCTCACGTGTGGTTAGCCGGCTCACCCCCGAGCCCATGCGCAGAGGTGTCGTCGGCAAGGCCTGGCGGCGTGCCGTCTACACCGACAGGAGCGAGCAGGACCCCGAGCTGATGCTCGCTCTGCGGTGTCGCTTCAAGCCCGAGGTGGAGAAGCTGGGCGAGTTGCTCGGTCGCGACATGGTTGCCCGCTGGGGCTATCAGGGGATCTAGAGCACCGTGAGCAGATCGCCGACGGCGATGCTCGCCGGCTCGATCACCTCGCCGTAGATGCCCAGCGCGAGCGGCTCCGTCGTGTGAGCCTCACGTCTGTAGTCGCCGAGCAGATCCAGCGTCGCCAGGTCCACCTCGCCAGTGTCTGGGTTGCGCGAGGTGACCAAGCAGCGGCCCACATGCCCGCGCACCGCCACCACCGCCGAGTCAATCGAGAGTTGGCGCCCGACCCACTCGTCCTCCTCGTTGGCGTCAACGCCAGATACCTCGATCGACATGCGAAAGCGCCGCGAGTCGACTGCAGGCACCCCGGCCTGCTGAGCCAGGCGGGAGACAGAGGCCTGGCTCACGATGCTCACGCCGCCCGCTTTGCCGCGATCGATTCCCCCTTCCTCGCCGGCTCGCACCAGGCGCACCGGGCGGCGGAGGTGAGCCGAGAGGGCCGATGAGAAGGGTCCGATCACTGGACGCACCGAGGCCTTGCGCGAGTAGAACCCCGCCTGCAGCGGAGCGCCGAGCTCCACCTCACCAATCGCCTGTGAGCCGCCTGGGAACTGCAGGCTCAGGACACCCAGATCTCCGTCGTACTCAGCTGCCACCGTGCTCAGCTCGCCCGACTGCTTGCCGTTGAGCATGCGGTCCCGCTCGTCGATCACGTGGAACAGCCGGTCCCCCCGTATGCCGCCGGCCTCCAGCTGGAGCGTCCGCGGGTGCAGCAGACGCGTGCCCTTGACGGGCGTCGTCGACAGCTGCACAACGCGCACAGACGATGGGGACGCCATCACCAGATCCTATGGCTGGCAAGCCCATGAGCGAGACTGTGCACTGCCATGGACGACCCGATCCCCCTTGCAGCAGATTGCACCGCCGAGGCGGCGAGCTCGTCTGCGATCGGGTGGCCGAACAGACCCGGTAGGCCGCCCGTGTGCATGAATACCGTGCGCTCGCCAGGCTGGATCTCACCGGCTCGCACCGCCGCGTTCAGCCCCGCCATCGCCTTGGCCGTGTACACCGGGTCGAGCACCAGACCCTCACAGCGGGCCCCGTCGAACATCGCCTGGCGGGCCTGCTCGGTCAGCTGCTCGTAGCCGGCCCCAACCTGCTCCTCACTCAGCCGCAGCTCCCCCTCGGCGGGGGACGCCTCGCTGCTCGACCGTGCCAGATCCGCTGCGAGCTGAGCCACGCGCGCACGCGCGTCAGGAACAGCCCCGGCGTCCACTCCGAGGACCCGCTGTGCGCCCAGGCCGCAGACGAGGCCCGCCATCGTCGCCCCCGACCCCACGGCCACGACGACATGATCGGCGTCGGGCGCCTGCTCGCGCAGCTCCACCGCGCACCGCAGGTATCCCAGCGCGCCGAGCATGTTCGAGCCGCCGTACGGGAGCAGCGCCGGGCGCCTACCCTGCTTCCTTAGCTCCCCGGCGATCTCGCTCGCGCGCTGATCGAGTTCCGTGCGGGCGCACGCGCCCGCCCAGTGGATCTCCGCGCCAAACAGTCCATCCAGCGTGAGGTTGCCTGTGCCCGCACGCGACCCATCGCCCTCCAACACCAGCACCACGCCCAGGCCGAGGCGTCGCGCCGCTGCCGCTGTGAGGCGCGCGTAGTTGCTCTGTGCCGCTCCGGTCGTCACAAGCGTGTCTGCGCCCCGCTCGATCGCATCGGCGCACAGGAGCTCGAGCTTTCGCAGCTTGTTGCCGCCGCCACCCAGCCCGAGCCAGTCGTCTCGCTTGATCCATAGATCGCCTTTCCTCAGGCCGATCCGCTCGGCCAGCCGCGGCGCGTTCTCGAGCGGTGTGGGCCAGACCCCAAGGTCGACGCGAGCGGTCATACAGACCAGCCTAAGACGATCGCTCAATAAGCGCGCATCCTAAATAAGCGTTTCCGCTATATCGCTTAATAAAGAAGGGATTCAGGCAAAAACTATCCTCGTGACTGCCCAGTGGATGCACGCGCACGTCTACAACTCGGTCGGGCCGGCGGAGGCGTCGATCTCGGCGATCATCTCGTCGACGAGGGCTGCGGCGTCCTCGACGGTCTGGATCTCGAAGTTCGTATCGCGAACCATCGCTTGGTAGGGCTCACGCCAGGACTCATAGAGGTCGGGTGCCTCCACGGGTGCGACCTCGAGCGGGACTTGTGCCCAGCGCCGGCCGCGATAGTCGATGACCAGCTGCACACGCTGGGTGCTGGTCTGCTTGATCTCCTCAGGCTCCGTTCGCGCGAGCGTGAAGCCGCCTACAGGCTGGCTGATCGCGTCGTCGAGCTGGTCCAGCCAGGCGTCGAACTGGGCCCTGAACACCGCATCGAGGTCCTTTGTCGCACGGGCGCGCATCCCGTGCCTCAGCTCGATCATCACGCCGCCCTTGATCAAGGAAGAGGGGTGCGCCGTGCTCGTCTCGAGCGCGCTCGAGTGCCTGCGCGGCGACCATGTAGGAGACCTGGCGGATGACTCGCTCGGGCAGCTGATCTGTCTCGTGCGCGTACGTTGCAATCCATTTGTGGAGCACGTTCACGCTGTGCGCCGGCTTGTCCTTGGGGAAGCTCAATTGCTTGGGGCGGACTGCGCCCGTTCGAGTTCGACTGCCTCGGGGCTGCTGAAGCCTGCTCTTGGCAAAGCCCAGCTCGACCGCCTGCTCTGCGGTGACGTAGCCGTATTGCTCGGTCGCCAGCTCGAACAGGGTGTTGTACACGCGCCCCGGCATCCGCACCTTGTACTGCTTTTTACGCAACTATCTGCTGCTCGGCCCCCCCCAGCCGACATCGAAGCTGACCCCGCGGCCCCCTCAGAAAACGATCGTGCGGCCGTCGTGGACGAGCACGCGATCGTCGAGCTCGCTGCGCACCGCGCGCGCCAACACCAGCCGCTCGACGTCGCGTCCCACGCGCTCCAGGTCGGTGATCGTGTAGCCGTGGCCCACGCGCTGGACGTCCTGCTCGATGATCGGGCCGTCGTCCAGTTTCTCGGTGACGTAGTGCGCCGTCGCGCCGATCAGCTTCACGCCGCGCTCGTATGCGTGCCTATAGGGCTGGGCGCCCGCGAAGGCCGGCAGGAACGAGTGGTGGATGTTGATCACCGGGCAGCCCACCCGCGCGAGGAAGTCTCCCGAGAGGATCTGCATGTAGCGCGCCAGCACGAGCAGCTCGGCACGGCCGTCGAGGATCTCCAGCATCCGCTCCTCGGCCCAGGGCTTGTTCTCGGCCGTGACGGGCACGTGCACGAAGGACACGCCGAGCGCCTCAACCTCCGCGCGCAGGTGCTCGTGGTTCGAGATCACGCAGAGCACATCCATCTCCAGCTCCCCTCGGCGGCTCCGCCACAGCAGGTCCAGCAGGCAGTGATCCTCGCGCGAGGCCAGCAGCGCTACCCGGCGGCGGTCACGCGCATAGGCGAGTCGCCAGCGCATCGAGAAGCGCTCCGCCAGCGCGGCGAGCGCCATCTCGAACTCCGCCCGGTCCTCCTCGATCCGTGGCAGGTAGAAGGCGCAGCGCATGAAGAAGCTGCCCTGTGCGGGGTCGCTCGAGTGCTGATCGGAGCTGACGATGTTGGCTCCCTGCTCGAACAGGAAGCTCGACACCGCCGCCACGATCCCAGGGCCGTCGGGGCAGGAGATGAGCAGGCGCGCCGTGTGGTCGGCTCCGTGCCCGCTGGCTGAACCCGTCCCCATGCGGGAATCGTGACGGAAAACCTCTGGTTGCGGATGATCGCGCCGCGGCGCTCAGGCGCTCGCGCCTTCGAGCGTCGGGCTCGCGCTCTCGCTTTGGGCCTGCTCGCCGGCGCCGGCTCCTCTGGCTCTGGGTACGAGCAGGCAGGCGATCAGGCAGACCACGAGGAAGCCCGTGGCCATCACAAATGTCTCTGAGAAGCCCGTCACAGTCGGCAGGCCGTGGGCTGTGTGCGCCGCTATGAACGTCGCCGAGAGCTGGCCGCCGAGCGCTCCGCCGAGCGTGCGCATGACCGTGTTCATGCCGCTGGCCACACCCGTCTGATGGGTGGAGACGGCCTGCACGATCAGGTTGCCGAGCGCAGCGAACGCCAGGCCGATCCCCACGCCCAGCAGTCCCGCCGAGATCAGCAGGTCGTAGGGGTGGGCGTGGGCGAGAGCGAGCAGGGCGAACGCCGCCGTGGTGAACGCCGTCCCGGCGATCAGCGCCGCGCGCGAGCCGAAGCGCGCCGAGATGCGCCCCGCGAACACACCCAGGATCGTCATGCCGATGGTGGAGGGCAGGAGGTACAGCCCCGAGACGACCACCGAGGCGCCGAAGCCAAAGCCCGTGCTCTTGGGCAGCTGGGCGAACTGGGGGAGGATGATGAACGAGGCATACATCCCCGCGCCCAGCAGGAACGCCGCGAGGTTGGTCGTCCACACCCCTCTGATGCGCATCATCGTCATGTCCACCAGCGGGTTCTCAGCACGTGTCTCGACAGCGATCCACACTCCCGAGACGGCCAGGCCGGCTGCAAGCAGCGCGAGCGTCTTCGCCCCGCCCCAGCCCCATTCGGTCGTCTGGCTGATCGCAAGCAGCACGGCCGACATCCCGATCGTCATCAGGGCCGCCGCCAGCCAGTTGACCCGGCCGGGCACGCGCACGGGCGACTCGGGGATGAACCGCCAGGTGGCAACGGCCGCGATCAGCGTGGCCACGAGCGGGATCCAGAACAGCCAGTGGTAGCTGAGGTGCTCCACGATCACGCCCGACAGCACGATTCCCACGCCCGCGCCAACGCCCAGGATCGCTGAGAGCAGTCCGATGCTGCCCGCGACCTTCTCGCGCGGGAACTCGTCGCGCACGATGCCAAAGGCGAGCGGGAAGATGCCGCCGCTCGCGCCCTGGATGAAGCGGGCGACGATGATCACGCCCAGCGAGCTCGACACGGCCGCGAGCAGTGTCCCCGCCGCGAGGATGATCAGCGTGATCAGCAGCAGGCGCTCCTTGCCGTACATGTCGCCGAGGCGCCCGAGGATCGCCGTCCCGACCGAGGCCGACAGCAGGTAGGCGGTCAGCAGCCAGGTGATGCCCGTCTCGGTCGTGTGCAGCGCGTGCTGCATCGTCGGCAGCGCCGGCACCACCGAGGAGCTGAGCATCGCGTAGGCGACCCCGCCCAGCGCCAGCACGGCCAGGATCAGGTTCGGATGGGTGCGCTCTGTGGTGGGGGTGCTCATTGAGAAGGACGTGCGGCGGCGGTGTGGCGGCGCCCACGCCACCGGGAGCAACTACCATAGCGGAATGGTCATTCCGGTCCCCTCCCAGGCGTGCTGGTCGACGCTCACCCCCGAGGACAAGCGTGCGCGGCTGCTGCAGGCCGCCGGGGAGGTGTTCGCGCGCGACGGACTCGACGCGCCCGTGCCCGCCGTCGCGGCCGCGGCGGGCGCGGGGGTGGGCAGCGTCTATCGCCAGTTCCCCTCCAAGCACGACCTGCTGGCCGCGCTCGTGGTCGAGCGACTGCACGAAGCCGAGCGTGGAGCGGACGCCGCCCTGGCCGGTTGCGAAGGCCCGTTCGTGGCTCTGATTGGGCTGCTGTGGACGCTCGCCGAGCGCCAGGCCGGCGATGACGTGCTGGGCGAGGCCATGGCCACGGTGTCTGAGCATCCGTCCGTGCAGCAGGCGCTCGCGGCAACCGTCGTCGCGCTCGAACGGCTGCTCGCTGCGGCGCGTGCAGAGGGTCGCCTGCGCCCCGATGCCACGAGCCTAGACCTGCGCCTGCTGTTCGCCGCCACGCGCGCCGCGGGTGCCCTCGAGGCGGGCGCCTGGCGCAGGATGCTCGAGCTGGGCATCGATGCGCTCGAGGTCGGCGCCCCGGGTGTCGCCTCGGTCTAGCGTTCCTCCTCCCGCTCGAGCCAGCGGCGAAGTCCCGCCCCACTGGGCGCGGCCAGCGCGGTGAAGTTGTAGTCCTCGGCCGCACCTGCCGGCATGCGCGCACGCAGGTACTCGCTGAGGCGCTCCACGAACGCCTGCTCGCCCTCGCGCGCCCAGCCCTCGTGCCGGTCGATGGCATCGCGCAGCTGCCCGAGGTGCGCGGCGGGGTCCTCCACGAGCCCGAAGTGGGGGAGCGCCAGACGCCGCGGGCCCCAGCTTTCGAGGACATCCAGCGAGGCCCGCCAGGCGTCGAGGTCGATGTCCGGCGGTGGGGTCGGCGGGATCACCACCCCCGGCGCCAGCCGTACGCCCGCCACGTCGCCGGGGTATGCCCAGCGGCTGTCCTCGTGGAGGAAGGCCACGTGGTGCTTGGCGTGCCCCGGCGTCCACGCTGCACGGAAGCCGGCGATCGTCTCGCCGTCGGCGATCGTGTGCACGTTGGCCTCGGGCACCGCCACCACGTCGCCGAGCAGGCTGTCGAAGCGCTCGCCGAACACCCGCCGCGCGCTCTCGACGAGCCTGGTGGGGTCGATCAGGTGTGGCTCGCCGAGGGGATGCACGAAGACGCTCAGATCCGGCCAGCGCTCGACCAGCGCGCCGGCGGCCCCGGCGTGGTCGAAGTGGATGTGGGTGAGCAGCAGCCGGCGGGGGCGGCGCTCGCC
>DATARM010000088.1:0-34492 GCA_036264155.1 Solirubrobacteraceae bacterium | reverse complement strand
AGGTAGGGGTAGATCTCACGGCGGTGGTAGGTGTGGTTGCCGAGGGTGATCGCATCGACTCCCGCGGCGAACATCTGCTCGGCGATCTTGGGCGTGATGCCGAGGCCGCCGGCCGCGTTCTCGCCGTTGACCACCACGAAGGTGGGCGCGAAGCGCTCGCGCAGCACGGGCAGGCAGTCGAGCAGGGTGCGCCGGCCGAGGCCGCCGACGACATCGCCGACGAACAGGATGCTCACGCTCGGGCCTACCCCGGAGGACGCCTCGGACTCAGCCATACTCTGGCGATGGGAGCAGGGCAGTGAGCGGCGTCTCCGAGAAAGCCCACACAACCGAGCGGGAGGATGGCCCGGGAGAGGCGCCGGCCGCGGCACCTCCGAGCGAGGAGGAGCGCAAGCTGACCGAGTCGCCGCCGCGCGAGCCGGTCCAGCCGCCGCGGGCGGTCGTTCCGCGCTGGGTGCAGCTAGTACTGCTGCCGATCACGCTGCTCGCGCTGTGGGCAGTGGCGAAAGCTGCCGGGAAAGTGCTCGTGATCTTCATCGTGGCGGCGCTCATCGCGCTGATCCTCAACCCGGCTGTAGCCCTGCTGCACCGCGCGAGACTCCCGCGCGGCCTGGCCGTTCTGGCCGTGTATCTCGCATTCTTCCTCATGCTCAGCGGTATCGGCGTGCTACTTGCCAACCCTATCTCCAACCAGGTCGAATCGTTCTCCCGCAACGTTCCCAACCTCGTCACGAAAGCCAACCACTCGCTCGCGAGCCTGCAGCGCACGCTCAACAACAGCGGCGTGCACGTGCAGTTCATCAAGCAGGGCAAGACCGCGCTGCAGACGGCTCAGGAGCAGCTGATCAAAGCCTCCAGCTCGATCGTCTCCTCGGCCGGCGGGGTGCTGACGGAAGTCGTCAGCGCGGGATTCGACTTCGTGCTCGTGTTCGTGCTGTCCATCTACATGCTGCTCTACGGGCCGCGTATCGGTCATCTGATGCGCAGATACATGCCCGACGGGGACGGCACTCCCGCCGACGACTACCCAACGCTCGTACAGAACGCCGTCGCGCGCTATGTGGGCGGCCAGCTGCTGTTCAGCCTGATCATGGGAGCCACCGCCGGCATCGCGCTGTACCTGCTCGGAGTGGCCGGGATCTTCCCCGACGGGCGCAAATACGCGGTCGCGCTGGGCGTCTTCTACGGGCTGATGGAGCTGGTCCCCTACATCGGTCCGATCGTGGGCGCAGTGCCGGCGGTTCTGCTTGCGCTGTTGAGCGGCCACCCGATCTCGGCGCTGTGGGTGACGGTCACGTTCATCGCTCTCCAGCAGCTAGAGGGACACATAGTGGCTCCTCAGATATTCGGGCATACGCTGCGCATCAACCCGCTGCTGGTGATCTTCGCGCTGCTGCTCGGACTGCAGTTGCATGGCGTCATCGGCGCGCTGATCGCCCTGCCGATCCTGTCGGTCCTGCGCGAGACGGCCGTCTACTTGAGCCGGCACATCACCTTCGAGCCGTGGGGCCGCACGGACCGCCGGCTCCTGTGAGCGTGGTCCTCAGCGCGAGCTCCATCGCCAAGCGCTACGGCGAGCTGGAGGCGCTCACGGACATCAGCTTCGAGGTGCGAGCCGGAGAGATCGTGGCTGTGCTCGGACCCAACGGAGCCGGCAAGACCACCCTGCTGTCGATCCTCGCGCGTGTGCAGCCGCCAAGCTCGGGCGCGCTCGGTGGCGATGCCCGCGGCGTCGGCTGGACGCCGCAGCAGCCCGCGCTCTACTCGAAGCTCTCGGTCGCCGAGAACCTCGAGCTGTTCGCGCGTCTCGAGCGCTTGGCAGACCCGCGCGTTGCGGTCGCGCGCATGCTCGAGCAGACTGGGCTCGCCGACCGCGCGGACGAGCCCGTGGGGCGCCTGTCCGGGGGCAACCGCCAACGCGTCAACGTGGCCCTGGGATTGATCGCCGACCCCCCGGTGCTGGCGCTGGATGAGCCCTCGGCATCGCTCGACCCGGCACAGCGCGAGCGCCTGTGGGACTTCGTCGCTGCGCTCGCTCGCGGCGGCACAGCGGTGCTGTTCTCCTCGCACAACGTCAGCGAGGCGCAGCGCTACGCCGATCGAGTGCTGGTGCTCGCCGAGGGCCGGCTGCTGCTCGACGCCACCCCCGGCGAGCTGCTGGCCGCCGGCTCGGAGGAGCCGGGTGGAGACCTCGAGCGCGCGCTCGTCCGGTTCCTCGAACGCGCCTATGCCCGGAGCGGCGCATGAGGTGGATGCTGCGCAAGGACCTCGTGATCCTGCGCCGCTCGCGCCTGCTGGTGGCGCTGCTGATCGTCTACCCCGTGGCGATCGCGCTGCTGATCGGCTTGGCCATCTCTCGTAGCCCCTCGCGTCCACGGGTGGCGATCGTCGACGAAACGCCTCTTGGCGAGACGGTGGCCGTGGGCAACCAGCGCGTCCCGGTCAGCCGCTACGCAGAGCAGCTGTTCGCGCAGGTCGACTCCGTGCACGCCTCCTCACGCTCACAGGCGGTCGGCGAGATCAAGTCGGGCGCGGTGATCGCAGCGGTGATCATCCCCTCGAACATCGCAGCGCGTCTGTCCTCCGCGATCGAGCAGGCGCAGCTGGAAGTCCTCTACAACGGCGATGCGCTCGAGCAGTCGCTCGTGCAGTCCACCCTGAGCTCGGCGCTGGCCGAAGCCAACCGGGCCTTCTCCCAGCAGATCCAGCGTGCTGCCGCCAAGGCGATCGAGGCGTTGTTGCAGGGCGGTGACTCGGGCATCCTCGGCGCGCCCGAAAACCTCATCGGCCTTGGCGAGATCCCCGCGAGCCTACGGGCGATCGTCGCGCGCGAGCCGCGCGGGCACACGCGCAGCGAACTCGAACGGATCGAGGCGTTTGCCGGTTTCGCCGCGCAGAACCTCACGCTCGCCAAGCGGGTGCTGAGCACGATCGGCCAGCCGATAGCCGTGAAGAGCACGCTGCTGCACGGCCGGCGCACCCCGCTGAACACCTTTGCGGTGGTCGTGGCCGTGAGCGTCTCGCTGATGTTCGTGTGTGTCCTGTTGGCCGCCGGTGGCGTTGCGCTCGAGCGCGAAGAGCGGGCGCTCGGGCGTCTGATCAGGGGCCCGCCTGCGCTGCTCTCGCGCACCGCCCTGCTGATGGAGAAGACCCTGCTGGCAGCGGTCTGCTCGTTCCTACTCGCCCTGGCGATGCTCGCGGGGATCGGCGCGTTCGTTGCGCTCGACTGGGGGCGTGTGGGGCTGTGGCTGGCCGCGCTCGCCTTCGGAGCGCTCGCCTTCGGAGCGTTGGGCGTGGCGATCGGGGCGCTCGCCCGCGAGGTGCGCGCGGCCTCGCTGCTGGCCTTCCTGCTCTCACTGCCACTGGCCTTCCTTGCGCTCGTGCCGAGCGGGGCCGTGTCGGACGCCTTCAACGACGCGATCGGCGTGGTCTCGTTCCTGTTTCCCTTCAAGGCTGCGCTGCAGGCACTGGACGCTGCCGTCAACGGCGCCGCTCCGTCGATCGGCGGATCGCTCGTCCACCTGGCCGGTCTGGCTGTGCTGTTCGGCCTGCTCGCCCGCGCCGGGCTCAGGCACGCTGACTGAGCGGCGCGACGCCCCCAACGCTCTAATCTGAAAGGGCATGGCCTTTCCACAGACGCGCATGCGCAGATTGCGTGCCAGCGCCTCGCTGCGCGGGCTCGTACGCGAGACCGAGCTACGGGCCGGACAGCTGATGCTGCCCCTGTTCGTATCCGAGACTGCTGTGGGGCGCGAAGCGATCGCGACCATGCCCGGCGTGGAGCGGCTCTCGATCGCGGCGGCCGTCGAGGAGGCCCGCGAGGCGGTGTCGTTGGGCGTGGCGGCGGTGATGCTGTTCGGTATTCCCGCTGCCAAGGACGAGGAGGGCTCTGGCGCCTGGGACGAGGCGGGCGTGGTCCAGCTGGCCACGGGCGCCATCAAGCAGGAGGCGCCAGATCTGCTCGTGGCCACCGATGTGTGCCTGTGCGAGTACACAAGCCACGGGCACTGCGGGGTGCTGCGCGAGAGCGCTCGCCGGGAGCAGGTCGTGGACAACGACGCCTCGCTCGAGCTGCTGGCCCGCACAGCCGTCAGCCATGCCCGCGCCGGAGCCGATCTGGTAGCCCCCTCGGACATGATGGATGGGCGCGTGGGCGCGATCCGGGAGGAGCTCGACAGCGAGGGCTTTCCCGACATCCCGATCCTCGCCTACTCGGCCAAGTTCGCCTCGGCCTTCTACGGCCCCTTCCGAGACGCCGCCGACTCGACTCCCGCCTTCGGTGACCGTCGCGCGTACCAGATGGATCCAGCCAATGGCCGGGAGGCGGTGCGCGAGGCGCTGCTCGACGTGCAGGAGGGCGCGGACATGGTGATGGTGAAGCCGGCCCTGGCCTACGGAGATCTGATCGCGAGGGTCAAGGACGCCACCCACCTACCCGTGGCTGCCTACAACGTGAGCGGCGAGTATGCGATGGTCAAGGCTGCCGCAGCGGCGGGCTACATCGACGAGCGGGCTGCGGTGCTGGAGATCCTGACCTCCCTGCGCCGCGCCGGCGCCGACACGATCGTCACCTACCACGCAAAGGACGCAGCCAGATGGCTAGCAGAACAGAGCTGAGCACCGACAGCGCGGACGCCCAACGCGCCAGTGCAGCAACGCCAAAGCTCCGCAGCCGCAAGGACGGCGCCGCGGTCCCCTTGGACGACATCGATCGCAAGCTGCTGAACCTGATGCAGGGGAGCTTCCCGATCACCCCACGGCCCTACCTGCACGTGGCCGAGCTCGGTGGTGTGAGCGAGGCGGAGGTCATGGGTCGTGTGCAGCGCCTGCTCGAGAAGCGCATCATCCGCCAGGTCACGCCGATCTTCGACACGCGAGCGCTCGGCTACTCCTCGATGCTGGTGGCGGCCAAGGTCGACCCCGAGCACCCGCACAGGGCGGCGCAGATCATCAACGAACACCCCGGCGTCTCGCACAACTACTTGCGCAACCACGAGTTCAATCTGTGGTTCACGATCGCGACAGAGCCCGACTCCAAGCTCGGGCTGGAGGGAACGCTCGAGGTGCTGGCCCGCGAGTCGGGCGCCGAGTCGGTGCGCCAGCTGCCTACCCTGCGGCTGTTCAAGATCCGCATGGACCTGGAGATGGAGGGGGACACCAAGGCGCTCGCCAGCGCCGCCGAGGTCAAGGAGCCGATCGAGCTCGAGCCGCAGCCCTACGACGAGGCCGACATCGCGGTGATCCGCGCCCTGCAGGGCGACATGCCCGTGGTGGAGGAGCCCTACGCCCCGGCAGCCGCCGAGCTGGGGATGACCCAGGAGCGCTTCCTCGACCACCTCGCGCGGATGCAGGAGCGGGGGATACTCAGGCGGGTTGCCGCCATCCTCTATCACCGTCGTGCCGGCTTCTCGGCCAACGGCATGGGCGTGTGGAAGGTTCCCGACGAGCAGATCTTCGACATTGGGCGGCGCATGGCGGCCGTGCGCGGTGTATCGCACTGCTATCAGCGCCCGACCTACGAGGACTGGCCCTACTCGGTCTTCACGATGGCCCATGGTCGCTCCAAGGAGGAGTGCGACGCTGTGCTCGACGCGATCGCCGAGCAGACCGGTATCCACGAGCGCGCCACGCTGTACTCGTCAACCGAGTTCAAGAAGATCCGCCTCACCTACTTCACAGAGGACTTCAAGAACTGGGAGTCGAGGCACGCCTGAAGCGTGAGCTCGTGACGGCCTCGCTCACGGACACGCGCTCGGCAGAGCTCTACCGACGCGCGCTGCGGAGGATCCCAGGCGGGGTCAACTCGCCCGTGCGGGCGATGCGCTCGATCGGACGCGATCCGATCTTCATCGATCGCGGCGAGGGCGCTGAGCTCCAGGATGTAGACGGCAACCGCTACATCGACTACGTCTGCTCATGGGGCCCTTTGATCCACGGGCACGCACACCCCGACGTGCTGGCGGCGATCGGCGCAGCGGCCGCCAAGGGAACGAGCTTCGGCGCGCCCACGGCGGGCGAGGTGGCGCTGGCGGGCGTGGTGATCGAGCGCATGGAGAGCGTGGAGATGCTGCGCATGACCTCCTCCGGCACCGAGGCCACGATGACCGCCATGCGCCTCGCGCGCGCGGCCACGGGCCGTGAGCCGATCCTCAAGTTCGCCGGCGCCTACCACGGGCACGTCGACGGCCTGCTCGCGCAGGCGGGCTCGGGTCTGGCCACACAGGCGCTGCCTGCAAGTCCGGGTGTGCCGGTAAGCGCCGCCGCGGGCACGATCGTGATCCCCTGGAACGACCCCGATGCCCTCCGCGCCGCCACCGCGGCGGGCGAGCTGGCGGCGATCATCGCCGAGCCTCTGCCCGCCAACATGGGGCTTGTTCCACCAGCGCCCGGCTTCCTGGCGCTGCTGCGCGAACAGGCCGAGGAGAACGGGGCGCTGCTGGTGCTCGACGAGGTGATCAGTGGCTTCAGGGTCGCCCGCGGAGGCGCCCAGGAACTGGCTGGCGTCGGGGCGGACCTGACGATCATGGGCAAGGTGATCGGCGGCGGCCTGCCCGCGGCGGCCCTAGGCGGCAGGGAGGAACTGATGGGGATGCTGGCGCCCGCGGGCGAGGTCTACCAAGCGGGCACGCTGTCGGGGAACCCGCTGGCGGTGGCGGCGGGCCTGGCCACGCTTGAGCTGTTGGACGAGGACGCCTACTTGCGCTTGGCGGCCGTCACGGATCGTCTCGCCGTCGGGCTGCGCGAGGCTGCGGGCGAATATCCGGTGCAGGTGGCAAGCGCGCCCGGGCTGCTGACGGTGTTCTTCGCCCGGCAGCCCGTCACGTCGTTCGCACAGGCAATGGAGTGCGACCTCGATGCACATGCGAGGTGGTCGCGCGAGCTGCTCAGTCGTGGCGTCTACCCGCCTGCGTCGCAGTTCGAGGCCTGGTTCCCCTCGCTGGCGCACACCGGCGAGCAGATCGAGCGCACGCTTGCCGCTGCCGCTGCCGCATTCGACGCGCTCCCCGACCCAGCGACGGTGCAAGCATGAGCGCCGCAGCCGGAACGGGAGCCCGTGCAGGCGTGGAGCGCCTGCGGAGGCTGCTGTGCGAGGAAGGGGGCCTGCTGGCCAGCCTCGTCTCACCGGTCGCTGACGGGAGCGGCGCTGGACCTGAGCCGTCGCCGGCGAGCATTGCCGCCGCGGGCCCCCGCGCGGCCGGTCGCCGCGAGGAGTACGAGCTGCTCGTTGAGGCGATCTACGAGGGCTACCTCCTGCACTACGGCAAGCCGCGGGTGGTGTGCGTGCCCGAGGCCGACCTGCGGCTGCTGGCCGGCGACCAGCTCTACGCCATTGGTCTGGCCCGGCTGGTGGGCCTCGGCGACACCGTCGCGGTGGCCGAGCTCGCCGACACGATCACGCTGAGCGCGCTGGCTCAGGGAGCTGGGCGCGAGCAACTCGCCGACGCGATCTGGACGGCGGGAGCGAGAGCCGTCGGGTGGGGTCCAAGCGATCAGCACACCCGCGCCAAGGAGCTCGTGGGCGACGAAGCACCAGGGGCGATCGAGGCGATGCGCACAAGCGCTACGGCAGTCCCGACGTCGCCCTGAATGGAGCCTCGATATTGTTAGCGCTCGGTGTCTGACAAGCGCTCCAAACAGAAGTCCAAGTACACGCTCGACCGCAACATCCCCGGGGCCTTCGAGGGTGAGACGGTCACGCGTCGCCGATTCATGACCGGCACGGCCCACACGGCCGGTGCGATCGCGGCAAGCGCGTTTGCCCTGCCCGCGCTCGGCTTTGCCGTCGGCCCGATCTTCAAAAGCACTCCTGTCCACTGGGAAGCCGTGGGGCCGGAGAACATGTTCACGGACACGAACTACACGCCTGTCGTGATCACGCTCGCCCCGAGCATCGGCGAGGCGGGCAAGTCAACGGCCTACATCCGCAAGTTCAATCCCGAAATCGACACCGACCCTTACGACAGGGGGACGCCCTACATCGCGATCTCGAGCCGCTGCGCGCACCTCGGCTGCCCCGTTCGTTGGGTCGACGCGGCTGAGCGCTTCATCTGCCCGTGCCACGGTGGCGTCTACGACCTCCTCGGCCGCCGCGTGGGCGGTCCGCCGGTCCGCCCACTGGACCGCTTCTACACGCGCGTGTCGGGCGAAAACGTCGAAGTTGGCCCCCGCTTCAGCGTCAACAGCGAGCTGCGACGCTTCTCGCCCCGCGATCCCGGCGAGCCCCTGGACGGCATCGGGCAGTACCTCTACCCCTCCCGTCCCGGCGCCCAGAAACTGTAAGCCCGACTCCCGTGCCCAAGCTCCCCAAGCTCCCAGCCCCCCCGCTACCACCGCCGCTGCGCGAACCGCCGCCGCGTCCCGGCGAATCGAATGGCAGCGGTGGCCCGATCGAGGACGCCAAGCAGGCCGGGATCACGGTCGTCGACTGGGTCGATGAGCGCACCTCCCTGAGCGGAGCCGCCCGCTGGATGATGTTTCGCAAGGTGCCCAAGGGCACCAACTGGTTCTACACGCTCGGTTCGGCGACCATGTTCGCTTTTCTCAACCAGGCAGTCACGGGCGTGTTCCTGGCCATGTACTACCGGCCTGACCCGGCCGGGGGAGCCTACGAATCGATTCGCTACGTCACCAACGACGTGTTTCTCGGGCAGTTCGTGCGCGGTATGCACAAGTGGGGCTCGAGCGTGATGGTGATCTTGATCTTCTTGCACATGGGCCGCACGTTCTTCTTCGGCGCCTACAAGTACCCCCGCGAGCTCAACTGGGTGATCGGCGTGGTGCTGCTGATCCTGACGATGACGATGTCGTTCACCGGCTACCTGCTGCCGTTCGACCAGCGCGCCTACTGGGCGACGATCGTGGGTGTGAACATCAACGGCACGGGACCGCTGATCGGCCCTTACCTATCGGACTTCCTGCGCGGCGGCTCCGAATTCGGAGCGACCACGCTGTCGCGCTTCTATGCCATCCACATGCTGCTCGTGCCGGGGCTGCTCGCCGCGCTGATCGGAGCGCACCTGTATCTGGTGGCCAAGCTCGGCACCACGGCGCCGCCGTGGCAGAAAGCGGAGTCTCGCTCTGAGCTGCGCGAGTCGGAGGTCTAGGTGAACCAGCGCGAGAAGGAGGAATACCTCCGCGAGTACGCCCAGCTGAAGGCCAAAGGCAAGCCGTTCTTCCCCTATGCGGTGGCCAAGGACGGGGCGATGGCATGCGTGGTGATGATCGTGATCATCGGCATGTCGCTCGTGCTCGGGGCCGAGCTCGGCTCCAAGGCCAATCCGACGACGACGACCTACGTGCCGCGCCCGGAGTGGTACTTCTTCTTCCTGTTCGAGGTCCTCAGGGTGCTCAAGCCGCCGAGCCTGGTGGGGCTGGCGACCATTGGGGTGCCGACGATCTGCATGATCCTGCTGTTCCTGCTGCCGTTCTACGACCGCGGCCCGGAGCGCCGCCCGGAGCGCCGCCCGATAGCGACGATCACCGGGATCGTGGTGATCTGCCTGATGGGCTATCTCACCTACGAGGGCGCCAATGCCGGCTCGCCGACAGCGATCGAAATGGCCACACCGGCGGCGGTGGTGCAGGCTGGAGGCAGCACGCTCGCCGAATACGAAGCCGGCAAGAAAGTGGTCGCCCAGTCGGGCTGTCTGGCCTGCCACAAGATCGGCGAGAACGGAAACGCCGGGCCGGGACCGAACCTGTCGAACATCGCCTCGCGCCTGCCACGCCAGGGGATAGCGCGCACGCTGGTCAACCCGACGGCGCCGATGCCCTCGTTCAAGAACTTGCCGCCGAAGAAGTTCACAGCGATCGTCAACTTCCTCTCGCAGCTCAAGTAGTCCGCCCGTGCCCGCTCGCCAGGGAGCCGGCGCACCCAGTGGAGAGCCCTCCATGTCGGAGGGCAGGCGCCCCGGCGAACTGCAGGCCGGCCAGGTGCGCGCGATGTTCGACCGCATCGCGGGCGTGTATGACCCGCTGAACACGGCCATGAGCGCCGGACTGCACCACCACTGGCGCACGCGTGCCGTGGACCTCGCCCGGGTCGGCCCCGGCGATCGCGTGCTCGACGTGGCGACCGGCACAGGCGATCTGGCGCTGGAGCTCGCGCGCCGGGTGGACCCTGGTGGTGAGGTGGTGGGCAGCGACTTCTCCGAGGGGATGCTCGACCGCGCCCGCTTGAAGGCCCCTCCCGCCGGGGCGGGTACGGTGCGTCCGCGTTTCGAATGGGCGGATGCGATGCAGCTGCCCTACGACGCGGGCTCCTTCGATGCGGCCACGGTGGGCTTCGGCGCACGCAACTTCGAGGATCTGGGGCGTGGTCTGGCCGAGCTTACGCGGGTCGTGCGGCCAGGCGGCCGGGTGGTGGTGCTCGAGATGACCAACCCCACGCGCCCGCCTCTGTCGCTCTTCTACGGTGTGTGGTTCGACCGGATCGTGCCCGCCCTGGGCAGGACGGCTGGAGCCGTCGGGAACCTGCTCGCCCAAATCCGCGGCGTCAGCGCCGGCGAGAGCTCGATCGCGGACGCTTACACCTATCTGCCCGACTCGGTCAAGCGCTTCCCCGGCCCGGCGGCGTTGGCCGCGGAGATGGAGCGCGCGGGACTTGGCGAGATCCACTACCTTCTCACCGCGGGCGGGATCGTGGCGATCCACGCCGGCACGGTGCCCGCCCAGCGGGCATGATGAGTCCGGTGGGCAGCACGATGACAGCGGCCGGGGCCGGCGAGGTGGACGGACTCGACGCGATCATGCGCCGCGGTGGCGAGCGTCTGCGCGAGCGGATGCTGCGCATGGAGCGCCACCTCGAGCGGGTCACGGCCGAGGCGGGGGCGCCGCTTGCATCGCATGCCAAGGCGACGGTCACAGCGGGGGGCAAGCGACTGCGCCCGCTGTTGGTGGTGCTCGCGGCGGAGTCCGCTGGAGGCCCCCCGCCGAGCACTGACGGCGAGGAGCGGCTGATGCGAGCGGCCGTGGCGGTCGAGCTCGTGCACTCGGCCACGCTCGTGCACGACGATCTGATCGACGGCGCCCAGCTGCGTCGAGGGCACCCCACGGTGGCGGCCGCGGCCGGGCGCCAGGTGGCGGTGGCCACGGGGGATCTGCTGTTCTCACGGGCCTTTGCGGAGCTGGCGCGCAACGAGGATGCGGGCCAGTTGCGTGCCCTCTCAGACGCAAGCTCGGCGCTGGCCGAAGGCGAGCTGTTGCAGCGGGAGGACGCCTATGCCTCGCAAGTGGCGGTCGAGCGCTATCTGCGGCGCTGCGAGCTGAAGACGGCGGCGCTGTTCGAGGCGGCATGCAGGCTCGGTGCGCTGACGGCGCTGGAGGGATCGGCCGAGCTGGCAGACGCACTGGGCGCGTTTGCCCGGGGCATCGGCCTGGCCTTCCAGATGCTCGACGACGTGCTGGACGTCTCGGGCCCGGTGGAGCGGACGGGCAAGTCCCGCGGTACCGATCTGCTCGATGGCACGGTCACGCTGCCGTTCATCCTCGCGCGTGAGCGCGAGCCAGAGCTCGCCGAGCTCGACCTCGCTGCGCTTGCCGGGCCGCAAGAGGCCGAGGAGCTGTGCGAGCGGATCGCTGCCACGGGCGCCCTGGAGGAGGCGCGCGAGCAGGCGCTGGCAGTGGTGGCCGATGCGAAGGCTGCACTCCCCGCGGTCCTTCCGGGGGGCCGATCTGTGCTGCTGGAACTGGTCGCCGACGCAGTCGTCGAGCGCTACCGCTGAGGCTAGAAGTCGCCCGGTGTAATCAGGTCGGCCTCGAGCGCGCGCACGAAGAACTCGATCTCCTCGGACATATTCGCGTGCGTCATGCGCCGCAAGTCGCTGAGCAGCGCGCTGGACCCGCGATCGAGCTCGTCGTCGAGCCGTTCCACGGACGTCTGGTCGAACACTCCCTCGCGGCGGGACTCGCACTCGGGACAGCGCAGGACCACGCGCCAGTGACGCGTGCCCTCCTCAGACCAGTCGAGCGGGTACACGAGCTCGCCGGCGCAGTGGAAGCACACATGCAGGTGCTCGGGTGCGCCGAGGTCCTCGCCGTGGCGACCCTGGTCGCTGTAGACGACGTCGATCTGCTCGGCTCCGGGGAGCGGCTTGTGCGGTGTCTTGGGGTCTTTCTCGGTGTCCATGCTCTGTCCCAGTCGTCATCGACGGCCCGAGCCGGTGCCTTTAGCTTCAGGCGGGGGCCATATCCCGATAGTGGCTGCGGAGGACTACGCAACCCTCCGCAGGGGTCCGCAGGGGTCATTCCCCCTACGATCGTCCGGGTGCCAGAGGGGCCGGCGATGGTAGGTTCATGAGCCCCATGGTCCGCGCGATCCGCACGGTCGCCCACGAGGAGCGGCTCAGCCTCGTGGACCACCTCGAGGAGCTCCGCGCCCGCTTGATGATCAGCGCAGCGGTGCTCGCAGTGGCATTTGGCGTCTGCCTGTGGCAGAACCATGCGCTGTTGGAAGTGATCAACAAACCGCTGACCACCCAGACCAAGAAACAGGTCGAGAAGGGACAGGGCACCGTCGGGCAGGCCGTGCTTGCGCAGAAAGGCCTGCTGAAGATCGCAGGCGACACGGAATCCGCGCTGAGCGTGCTGGCCAAGCCCGGCAGCGGGATCTCGGCGCAGGCTCGAGGGCAGCTCACGCCGCTGATAGCGGCTCTCAGGGCCGACGAGGGCAAGCTCCCGCGCAAAGCCGAAGGCGACAAGCCCGTCACGCTGGGGGTGGGCGAGCCGTTCACGACAACGATCACGGTCACGCTCTACTTCGCCCTGATCATCTCGCTGCCGGTGATCCTGTACGAGCTCTACGGGTTCATCCTGCCGGCCCTCTCGCCAAGTGAGAGACGCGCGGCCAAGCCGCTGCTCACGGCCGTGCCCTTCCTGTTCGCGGCGGGCGTGCTGTTCGGGTACTTCGTGGTGCTCCCGGCCGCTGTGCGCTTCTTCGTGAACTTCAACGCTGGCCAGTTCAACGTGCTCGTGCAGGCCAACCAGTTCTACAGCTTCGCTGCCACGGTGCTGCTGGCGATGGGCGCGGTCTTCCAGATCCCGGTCCTGATCATCGGCGCCACGCGCCTCGGCCTGGTGACTCCGCGCCAGCTGCGCAAGCACCGCCGCTACGCGGTTCTGGCCTGCGCCGCGGTCGCTGCGTTCCTGCCCGGCGACGCGATCACGCTGGTGCTCGAGACGGTACCGCTGTACGTGCTGTATGAGGCGAGTATCCTTGTGGCGTCGTTCGTCAAGCCGGTTGGCGGCGGGTTGGACGATGAGGAGAGCCAAGCAACCCGAGGCGCCGATCCCCCACCAGGGTCGCCGGCGCCCTCACCCCAAGACCCACCGGAACCAAGCGTGCAGCAGATGATCGACCACGTCGACAGAAAACTCTCGGACTGATGCTCTTCGACCTCAGGGGTCGTGGCCGTCGTCGGATGGTCCGCGTCATCTATACGGGACTCGCGGTGCTGATGGGCTCAGGACTGGTTCTGTTCGGCGTCGGGAGCTTCGGCGGCGGCGGGGTTCTCAGCAACCTGGGCGGCAGCGAAGGCTCCAACAGCGCGAGCTTCTCCAACCAGATCAAGAAGTACAGGAAGCTGACCCAGCAGCAGCCGAGCAACGCCAGCGCGTGGGTGCACCTGGCAGAAGCAATCGTGCACGAAGCCGGCGGCGAAGCCTATGTCACGACCTCGGGCGAAGCTACGAGCAAGGGCAAGGAACTCTTCGCTCAAGCCTCGCAGGCCTGGACCTCCTACCTGGCGCTGAATCCCCCGGAGCCGAGCGCCAGGCTGGCTCAGCTGATGCTGCCGGTATTTGAGGAAGGCGGCTTGAACCAGCCGGCCAAGGCCGTGGAAGCCCTGCAGATCGTCGTGGCCGCCAAGCCGAACAGCGCGTCGCTGTACTCGCAGCTTGCCGAGTTCGCCTACAAAGCCAAGAACGTACGTGTGGGCGACCTCGCCTCTGAAAAGGCCGTGAGCCTGGCCCCCGCCGCGGAACGCAAGCGCATCAAGACGGCGCTCGCCGAAGTCAAGACCAACCCGAGCGGCGAAAAGACGTATACGACGACGACGAACGGGAAAACGTACGTCGGCAAGCTCAACTCCAAAAAAGAACTCGTAGCGACTGAAGCGGCGAAAACCACGCCCGCCCCGTCCACCACGGGGACCAGCACCACCAAGAAGAAATAACACCGGGCTCGCGCGTCTCGGCATGGACTGTCGCCGGGGCGTGCTCGACATGGCCGCTTGGATAGAATCGAGCTTCGCGCCGGTCGACCCTCACCGGCGGTGAGCGCGGGCCGTTAGCTCAACCGGCAGAGCAGGGGCCTCTTAAGCCCAAGGTTGCAGGTTCGATTCCTGCACGGCCCATATTCACAAAATACCTGCAAATCGGCTGGTTTGGGTACGGCCTGAGCGGCACGAGTTGAAAACAAGGGCACACCGAGCAAGCTGGTCGAAGAGATCGTCGATGAAGCAATCGATCGATCGATACGCTGAGCTGCCTGCCGTCAAGAAGGCCCTTGAGGCTCGCGCCGATCAAACGAGCGCAAACGCAGGAAAGCTGGCCCGGCTTCCTCAAGATCGAGCACCCGGAGACAGCCCACTTTAGAGCGCCGTGGCATCGAGCTCTAGGTTGGTCGCGAGCAAGCTGACGCCAGGTAGCCGCCCGAGAGCACGATTGGTTACCCAGATCGGACCGGCGAGTGCCTGGGCGAGCGGGTGGGCGACGGTGAGGGGGAGCAGGTTGGTCCGCCGAAAAGCGTCCACGCGGAAGCCGTGCTCCAGCAGCAGATCGATGGCCGTCCTACGGGTGTAGACCTGGTCGTCCACTAGCGCCCCGTGGTAGTAGTAGCCGAGCCTTCGCGCCAGCATCTCGAGGTAGGAGTGACGGTTGGGGAGCTTGTAGACCAACAGGCGGCCACCCGGGCGGAGCACCCTGTGCAGCTCGTCCAGAGACTCGGCGGGTCGTTGCACATGCTCGAGTACGCCACACGAGAGCACGCAGCCAAAGCTGTCGTCTGCAAACGGCAGCGCTACCGGGTTGCTGCTGCGATGAGCCTCGATCTCCGGATAGCGCTCAAGTGGCTGGACTTCATCATCTGGGCTGGCATCCGCGCTCCACTCAAACGCGGTCACGGCGACGGCCCGCTCGCGAAGCATGTGGCTGATCTGCCCATGCCCACAGCCCCAGTCCAGGACAGGCTCCGGCATCTCGCTAGCGATCCGCGCGACGATCGCCTGATACTCACGCATCTGGGGCGCGGCCTGCAGGTTGATATCCCCTGGGCGCTGGCGTACTGCCACAGCGCTAGGCCGCGACATCTTTGGAGCCAGCTGGGCGGCCGAACATGGTGACGCGAGGCTAGCAACGTCGACAATGTGGAAAAGCCCGCGGACGGGCTGCGAGGGCATCCCCGCGCAGGGGCGGCAAACATCCCCGTCGCGGCTGTTTCCCTCTCAGCCCGGACTGCGATGGCGGGGCGAGCTCACCCTTTGATGCCCCGTTTGCTCAGGGGAGCTGGGGTGGAGTCGAGCGTTCGCCCTGCACGGCCTGCTCCTGCCATCTGACGGCGAAGGCGCCTTCAGCTCCTGTGGGAGGGCTCGGGGCGGCAACGATCAGGCCGGCGGAGGGCGCCCCCCCGACGGCTGCCGCGCTGCGCGGTGGGTGATGGGAGGAACCCTGACGTAGTTCCAGCGCTGTGGCCGTCCAGGCCGGGTCCGTGATCGGCCCGGTGTGGGCGGCGATCGTAACGCTGGTGGCGCTGAAGGCTACTTCGTTGAAGTCGGTGAGGGCGACTGCCTTGCACGGACTGGAGTCGACGCAGACTGAGGGCGCCTCGACGATCCACTCTGCAGAGGAGACGTCGATGCGAGGTACTCGGCGTGTGATCGTGAAGCGCCTACCACTGCTCAGGTTACGCAGGCGCAGCGTGGCATGGGTGCCCGAGACGGTGACAGAGGCCGTCAGTCGGTCGCCGGGATGTGCCGCGAGGGGCACGGCGACAGCTTCGGCGGGCAGGAGCTCGAACCAGCTCGAGTAGACGGGCTTGCCGGTCGGGGTGCAGTCGGCATCGGCGCCGACCTGCTCGAGCCCACCTGCTTGTTCGCTCGCGCCGCCAAGGCCCACCCACACTGCGGAGTAGCTTTCGTGGCCCTTGGTGCAGGTTGCGCCCGGCTCTGTCCAGGTGCCGGAGACGCTGCTGAAGCCTGGCCCGGACCGCGTGTTGGGCGTGGCCACGTAGCCGGCCCAGTTGCTGCTCACGGATGCCGCCTGGGCGGATCCGCTCGGGGTAAGCGCGAAGGCAACCACTGTAATCGCCGCTGCGAGCCTTACGATAGGGGCAGCAGCTCTCACGCGCGATCCCAGCACACACGAAGCATCGGCACTGTCCCTAAGGCCCCCATAGGCAGTGCCCAAGCGCTAGCTCGGAGTACCAGCGCGAGGCGCGATGAGCGTCTGCATCCCGGCCTCGGTCCACACGGTCTGCTCGCGTCCCGGGCCGACCCCCACGAGCGCCACCGGCACGCCGATGTGCTCGGCGATGAAGTCGAGGTACTCGCGTGCTCCTGCCGGGAGGTCGGACATCGTGCGGCACTCGCCGAGGTCCTCCTTCCAGCCGCCCAGCTCGGTCAGCGCGGCGGTGGTGTGGTGAAGCACGGTCTGGTGGTAGGGGAAGTCGTCGAACTCGGCCCCGTCCGCGCCGCGGTAGCTGAGGCACACTTGGATGCGGTCGAGGCCCGAGAGCACGTCCAGCTTGGTTACGACCAGCGAGGTCATGGTGTTCAGGCGCGCCGCATAGCGCAGAGCGACCAAATCGAGCCAGCCCGTGCGTCGAGCTCGTCCCGTGGTCGTCCCGAACTCGCCGCCGCGCTCGCGTAGGCGCTCGCCCATCTCGTCGTGGAGCTCGCTGGGGAACGGACCCGCGCCGACGCGTGTGGTGTAGGCCTTGGAGATACCCCAGATCTCATCGATGGCCTTGGGCCCGATGCCCGTCCCCACGGCTGCCGCACCGGCCAGGGGGTTGGAGGAGGTGACGAACGGATAGGTGCCGTGGTCGATGTCCAGCATCGCGCCCTGGGCGCCCTCGAGGATCACGATCTGCTCGTCGTCGAGCATCTGCCACATCAGCTTGGAGGTGTCTGCGATGTGCTGCTCCAGGCGGTGACCGAACGTGAGGTACTCCTCGGTCATCGTGTGCAGGTCGAGCCCTGGGTCCTTCTCGTAGGGCCGCAGCGACAGGCGCTTTGGCTCCATCGCGGCAACGATCTTCTTCTTCAAGATTTTCTCGTCGAGGAGGTCCTGCACGCGGATCCCCAGCCGGGCCGCCTTGTCGGCATAGCAGGGCCCGATGCCCCTGCGTGTGGTGCCGATTTGCAGGCTGCCGAGTTTGACCTCGCCGGCCGAGTCGAGCAGCATGTGGTACGGCATGATCAGATGCGCGTTGGCTGAGATGCGCAGGCCGCCCACGTCAACGCCACGGGCGCGGAGCGCGTCGAGCTCGTCGATCAGCACCTTCGGATCGATCACCACTCCGTTTCCGATCACGCAGCGCTTGCCTGGGTAGAGGATGCCCGAGGGAATCAGGTGCAGCTTCCACTCCTGATCGCCACGCACGATCGTGTGCCCGGCGTTGTTGCCGCCCTGGAAGCGCACCACGGCGTCCGAGTGCTCGGCGAGCAGATCGGTGATCTTGCCCTTGCCCTCATCGCCCCACTGGGCGCCAACTATCGCTATGCCTGGCATGAAGAGTGCAGTTTAGGGGGCCGACGCCCGCCTCAGCCGGGCTGTTCGGCCAGCGTCGAGCGCTCGGCCCGGAACTCGCGCCGCTTGTCCTCGCCGTAGAGCGGTATGAGATCGCCACAGATCTCAACCAGCCGTGAGACCGTTCGCTCCCCGAGACGCTCGGACAGCTCGTCGGGCATCAGGTTGGTCGTGGCCACGATCGCCCGCTCGGCCTCATAGCGGGCGTTGACGATCGAGTACAGCTGCTCGAGCACCCAGTCGGTCTGGTTCTCCGCCCCGAGGTCATCGATGTGCAGCAGATCTACAGCTGTGAGCCTGTCGATGAAGTCGAGCTTGCCCTGGGCTGAGTCCATCGACTCGCGCAGCAGGTTGAGCAGGCGCGGCAGCGAGTAGATCGCCACCGAGCGCCCGGCGTCGAGTGCGGACTTGGAGACGAGCATCGCCAGCGTGGTCTTGCCGGTGCCCACGTCTCCCTGTATCCACAGCCCCCGGCCAGCGTCGAGGTTCTCCTCGATCGTGCGCACGTAGCGGCGCACTGCCCGGATCTGCTCGGGCGCTGTCCTGGCGATGTCGCTCACTGGCGGACGGTCGAAGGAGACGCCCAAATAGCGCCTTGGTATGCGCCCGGCCAGGCTCTTGGTGCGCGCCCCCGCGATCCGCGCTGCGCGGCAGGCGCAATCGGTAGCCGTGTTGGTGGCCTCGTCGATCACAAAGCCGCTCCCGTCGCAGATGCCAAGTGGGCAGGCGTCGGCCGTGGCGGCGCCAGTGATGCGACGCGCGATAACTCCTGGAAAGCCCGAGGGTCCGACGGTGTGATCCCCGGCGCTCACTGTGCGTAGCGTTCCCCGGCGTAGTTCATGAACTTGGGGTACTCCTTCTGGAAGGTCAGCGTCACTTCGCCGACGGCGCCGTTGCGGTGCTTGGCGATGATCAGGTCGGCCTCGCCTGGGCGCTCGGAGTCGGGCTCGTAGTACTCGTCGCGGTAGATGAACATCACGAGATCGGCGTCTTGCTCGAGGTTCCCACTCTCGCGCAGGTCCGACAGCTGGGGCTTCTTGGGCGAGCGCTGCTCCACCGCGCGGCTGAGCTGTGAGAGGGCGATCACCGGCACGCCCAGCTCCCGCGCGAGGATCTTCAAGCCACGGCTGAGCTCACCGACGGCCGTCACGCGGTTGTCGTAGCGGGAGTCCGTGCGCATCAGCTGCAGGTAGTCGATGATGATCAACCCGAGCCCACCCTCGCACTGGCTGTGCAGGCGTCTGGCCTTGGCGCGGATCTCGAGCATGCCCACGTCGCTGGAGTCGTCGACCCACAAGGGCGATGAGGCCAGGCGTTGGCTGGCGCTGAGGATCTTCGGCCAGCGCTGCTCCGAGACCCGCCCCTTGCGCAGCTCCTCGCCCTTGATCCGTGCCTGCGAGGCAACGAAGCGCTGGGCCAGCTCGGCCTCGGCCATCTCCAGGGAGAACAGCGCCACGGCCTTGCCGTGTTCCACGGAGGCGTTCTCGGCGATGTTGCACACGAGTGCGCTCTTGCCCATGGCGGGACGCGCCGCGATGATGATCAGGTTGCCCGGCTGGAAGCCCCCTGTGATCTCGTCGAGATCCTTGAAGCCGGACGGGGTTCCCGTCAGCGAGGTGCCCTCGATCGAGAGGCGGTGAAGCTTGTCGAGCTCCTCGTGCAGCACCTCCTCGATCGCCCGGAAGTCCTGCTGGCGGTCGTCCCGCGCCACCTCGAGCATGGCCTTCTCGGCCTGCTCCACCAGCTCGCGCGGTCCGGCGTCATGGCCGAGGACGCTCTCCTGGATCTCATACGAGGTCTTCAGCAGGCGCCGCAGCAGCGCGTTCTCGCGCACGATCTGCGCGTAACGCCGTGCGTGCCCGGCGGCCGGCACCACCCCCGTCAGCTCGTCTACCGTGCCTGCGCCCCCCACGCTGTCGAGCTTCCCCGACTGGCGCAACCGGTCGGTGACCGTGAGCACGTCCACCGGCTCGCTTTCGTTGTACAGGCCCAGCATCGCCTCGTAGATCAACGCGTGGCGCTCGCGGTAGAAGTCCTCGGGGCGTAGCCCCTCCTCGATCACCAGCGCATACAGCGAGCGGTCGGACAGCAGGATCGCCCCCAGCACCGACTGCTCGGCGTCAAGGTTGTGCGGCGGCGTGATCACACCGGCGGAAGAACCGCCCGCACCGTTGGTGGAGGAGAGAGCTGGAGGTGCGCTCATGGTCGAGCGAGTGTAGGCGTGGCGCGCGCGAAGGCCGGAGGGTGTTCCCGCAAAACGCGGGGAGTGCACGCGTGCCGGGCGTCACGCACATGGGTAGCGTGCTCAGCCACGAACAAACGTTCGCACATGCCCCGGCGGATTCCTGGCAGCGCCGCGGGGGTGCCGCTGCGCCCCCTGTCACATTTGCGTTCAACGCGCAAACCTGTTCGTAGATGTCGCAATGGACGCAGGACGACGAGGCGAGTCTCTTGACGGCCATAGCCGGTGGAGACGGGGCGGCCTTCGGCGTGCTGTATCGCAGGTACCTACCTGTCGTTCTGCGTTGGTGCCTGCGCGAAACGGGCAACCGCGAGGTCGCGGCCGACCTCTCGGCCGAGGTCTTCGCCGCCGCGCTGACATCGGCGCATCGCTACCGCGGCGCTCAGGGGTCGGTGCTTGCCTGGCTGCTGGGGATCGCGCGCAACAAGCTCCTGGAGAGCCTCCGTCGCAGCCGGGTCGCGGATTCAGCGCGTCGTGGCCTGCGTCTGGAGCCAATGCTCCTAACCGACCCCGACCTGGAGCGCGTCGATGAGCTCACGAGCCTCGACGAGAGCCTCATGGCTCGGGTACAGGAGCTCCCGGCGGCGCTGCGTGACGCATTGACGGGTCGTGTCATCGATGAACGCCCCTACGAGCAGATCGCCTCGGAGTTGCGTTGCTCGGAGTCTGTGGTGCGCCAACGAGTGAGCCGCGCGTTGAGAACCCTGAGGTCCCAACTGGAGGAGCGATGAGCGACTACTTCGAACGAGTCGAAGGCGCCCTGCTACGCGCGACTGCTGAAGGCCGCCACATCCCTTGGTATCGCCGTGTGAGGCTGCGCCCCTACCGTGGTGCCGCGGTGGTGGTGGCTTGTCTGGCCGCCACAGGGTCCGCGCTTGCCGGCACCGGCGTGTTCCAGGCCGGTACTCCGGTCTCGCCGGAAGTCACCCCGCTCGCCACCGTCGACGACGGCGCTCCAATCCCGAGCAGTGGCCGATTGCTGGCGCTGCGCGTTGCCGATCCGGATGGCGGTCCGCCGTGGGGCCTGCGCACGATCAAGACGACGCGGGGCCTGATGTGTGTCCAGCTCGGCCGGATCGTCGACGGGCGCATAGGGGTGCTCGGCGAGGCTGGAGCGTTCCGCGACGACGGCCGCTTCCACCCGCTGTCGATCGACTATCTGGACGCCGGCTCATCCAACTGCGCGACCGAGGATGCCCACGGCAACGCGTTCCTCAACGAAGAAGCGTTCGGGGTGCCGACCGACGGTCTCATCAACGGCGAAGGTGAGGTGTCCGGCGGCTGCTATGGCCCGCACCCCACGGCGCGGTCGTGCCCGCCGCAGGACCTGCGCAACATCTACTACGGACTGCTCGGCCCACAGGCCAGCAGCATCACCTATCTCGCGGGGGATGGCAAGGAGCATGAGATGGCCACGGTGGGGCCGGACGGCGCCTATTTGGTGGTAGGGCCCCATATCGCCTCGGCCTGCTTGCGTGGACAGGCGGAATGCTCGGGTCGCCGAGGAGGTCCGGAGATAGTCCGCTCCTCCGCGGGCGAGACCGGCGGTCCGACCCTCAACGCGTTCGGAGCGGTGCGCGCCGTTGTCTATCGCGACGGATCGTCCTGTCGGTTGCCCAGCGGCGCCGAAGTCGAAGCATCCGAGCAGGCCGACGAGCGGGCGTTCCGCGTGCGGCTACGCAAGCGCTACCCAGCTGTGTACCGAAAGCTGCACAACGCCGAACAGCACCAGTCCGGCGCCCGTCTCTCCTCGCACGAACGCAGCGAGCTGGAATCGCTCCAGCAGCATCCGCCTGGGTACTCGCCGGAGTCGCCGTGCCCAGCGGTGGGCTACGCGCCACTCCCAGCAGCCCACTTCACGCACGCCGAGCTTGCAACCCCCGTACAGGTTCGCATCGAATCAGCGGCGCACTACTGCGAAGAGGGACAGCTCCTCCAGCCCTGCAGCGTGACACCGCCGGCCGGCTCCAGGCGTATCCCAACGCAGCCGGCTCGCCACGAACTGCTCGAGCTGATCGCGTTCAGAACGAGGATCGCGATCACGAACTACAACCGCCATTACGAGATCCAGACGACAGCGCCGACCAGCTCGAAGTGCCCCGGAGGAGGAGCCTTTGGACCGTCGAACTCCAACTACCGTGCTGGACAGGAGGTGCGCTTGCACGAGTTCATCGACGCCGACTGCCATGGCGTTTACCACGTCAGGATTGGGCTGGTGAGCACGGACGGCCCGTCGGGGGCCACGCCCGTACCCGGCCTGCCGGGACAGAGCGCCGAAGTTCCAGTTGGCGAAGGCACCTTCAAGATCCCCTGACCCCGTCCGCGGGTCTGCAATCGCTCACCGGGTGGCCGGTGGGCTATCCGAGGGCGCCTGGAGAGCGTCTGCCGGCGCTATTTCTTGGCGACGATCATCGTCTTGATCGTCGCTTGGACGCCGTCGACCACGTCGACCACGACCATGTACGTGCCCACGTTCTTGATCGGCTCAGTCAGGTGCACACCGCGTTTGTCGATTCGCAGCCCGCGTGCTTCACGGATGGCGGTGGCGATGTCCTGCGCTGTGATCGATCCGAACAGGCGCCCGTCCGCCCCGGCCTGCTGGGGGATGGTGAGCACGGTGCGGTTGAGCAGGTTGACGTTCTCCTGGGCTTTCTCCACGGCCTCACGCGCGGCCCGCTCCGCCGCGGCCTGGCGCTGGCGGATCGTTTCAATCGCGCCTTTGGTGGCCGGCTGGGCGAGCTTGCGCGGCAGTAGGTAGTTGCGCAGGTAGCCCTTGGACACATCGACCACATTGCCCTGCTCGCCGAGGGCCTCGACATCCTTGAGGAGAATCGCTTCGGGCATCGGCTCAGCGCTCGCCGCGGTCGCGGCGCTCGCCCCGAGGGTTGTCGTCGCGACCGCCCTCGTTGACGTAGGGCAGCAGCGCCAGCTCGCGGGCCCGCTTGACCGCACGGGCTATCTGCACCTGGTGGCGCCGGCAGGACCCGGTGATGCGGCGCGAGCGGATCTTGCCCTTCTCGGAGATGAACTTGCGCAGCGAGGCCACGTCCTTGTAGTCGACCTGGTCGACCTTGTCGCGGCAGTGCTGGCACGGCTTGCGCCGCCCGCTGCCGGGCCCGCCCTTCTTGTCCCTGCGGCGAGGAGGCTTGCCGCGGCCTCGTGCTTTGGCCATCAGTGTCCTCCGCCGCTGAGGCGGCTACGCTCGTGCATGGCTATGGTGGAAAACACTGGGACCTCGCTGTCTGGCTTAGAACGGAATATCGTCGTCACCGGCTGAGCCGGAGACCGGTGCGGGCTGGAAATCCCCATCGTCTACCGGGATGTCGCTGCCCCTCGAGGACCCGTTCCCGGCAAAGCCGCCTCCACCGGAGGGGTCCTCGCGCGAGCCCAGGAACTGCACCGAGTCGGCAATGATATCGATTGCCTGGCGTTTTGCGCCCTCTTGGGTCTCCCACTCGCGCCATTCGAGCCGTCCGTCGATCGCCACGGGGCGTCCCTTGGCGAGATAGCGGGCCGCGTTCTCGCCCTGCGCACCCCATACGGTTACGTCGAAGTAGTTGGGCTTGTCCTCCCATTCGCCCGTGCTCCCGTTCTTGCGGCGGGTGTTGCAGGCGACGCGCAGCTTGCACACCGAGGTCCCGCTCGGCAGCGAGCGCAGCTCCGGGTCGGCGGTCAGGTTTCCGGTCAGCACGACCCTGTTGATGTTGGTGGCAGCCATGGCTCTGTTCCTTTCGGCTTGTTCCTCTAACGGTCCTGTGGGACCCGAGCGGGATCGCCCGCGAGCGCGAGCTTCGAGTCTAGAGAGAGCGGCGGGCGCGATCCCTGGCCGAGGGCCGCCCGATCCCGCTCATTGCGAAGATCGCTTGGCGCGCGGAGAGGTGCGGAAGACCTCATCCCAGTACGGCGCGCTGATCCCAAACCCGCGCGTGTCGTCCTGGAAGTGGTGGCGCATGTGGCGCTCGCGCAGCATCCTCCCCAGCCGTCCCCGGGGACGGAAGTGGTGCAGGTAGTAGTGCATCATGTCGTAGACCAGATAGCCGGCGAAGAAGCCGGCGCCGATCGCCGGCGCCCAGCGCGAGCCGAAGATCAGGTAGAGGACCCCGAACACGGCCGCCGCCAGCGGCACGCTCACCGCCGGTGGCATCACCAGGCGCATGGGGTCGTTTGGGTGGTCGTGGTGGACGCCATGGATGATCCAGTGCATCCGTGCGCCGAGGCCCTCCTCGGGCTCGAAGTGGAAGACGATCCGGTGCAGCCAGTACTCGAACAGGGTCCACAGGGCGTAGCCCGCGATCGCCAGGCCAAGCACCGCCGCCACGTTCAGCCTTTCCAGGCCCCAGGCCGCCATTGCCGCGATCGCCGGCAGGAAGATCACCACGGGTACGGCCGGGTGCACGCGCGAGAGGGCGTCGAGGACGCGTGACTCGAACATCGGCGGCGACGCACGCAGCACGTCCGTCCTGCGCACCGACCCGTCGTTCATGTCCTCAGCCCAGCCCATGAGGCGATCTTATTACCCCCGCGCCAGGTCCGTAAGGGGGGAGTTCCCCTAAGGGGTGCGTGTGTCCCGGTTGCGCCCGTGCCCGAAGGCTAGGCGAGCTCAGCAACCGGGTCCTCGGCGGCAAGCACCGGGGTCTCGGCGGGTGCGGTCTCGTCCTGCGCCTCGGGGCGCCGGGCTGCGCTCGAGCGCATGTCGGGCGCGTCGGGGACGCCGGGGGCGAGCTTGATGATGCGGAAGCGCAGCACGCCGTCGGTGATGCTCAACGTGCGCTCCAGCCGCGCCAGCAGCTCGACGGAACCTACGTGGAACTGCAGCAGGTGGTACTCGGCGACGGTCTTTTTCTCGATCGGATAGGCCAGCGGACGCTCGCCCCACTCGTCGTAGCGGACGAGCTCGCCGTCCCCCTCGACTGCGGAGCGGGTATCGGTCACGATCTTCGCGCGGGTGCTCTCCTCGGCTTGCATGTCCAGCATGAGCACGAGGTCATATGTAGGCGCCGGAAGCGTCATCAGTGCGAAAGAGTAGCGGGTCGGGAGAGAGGGTCGCGCCTTCCCGGCTCTCAGATGTTGTTCGGGGTCGCACATGTGCGACCCCGCGGATGGCCGCATGCGGCCATCCGGGACAGGTCGCATGCGACCTGTCCCCTCTCGGCTACCAAGCCCTGGCCTTGGCCTTGATGTCGGCCAGCTGCTCGTCGATCCAGTCGCCGGGGTCTCGTGAGGTGACGATGTCGATCAGCCCCTGTGCTCGGCGCTGGCGCTCGGCGCCGGGCATCGTGAGGGCGGCGTAGATCGAGTTGGCCAGCTCCTGGATGTCGAATGGGTTGACCGACAGGGCGAACTCCCCGAGCTCCTCATGCGCGCCCGTGTTCTCGGAGAGAATCGAGACGCCCTCGCGCTCGTTGATGATGGGACCCTCCTTGGCCACCAGGTTCATGCCGTCGAACATGGCGTTGACGAGCAGCACGTCGTAGTGCTTGTAGGCGGCCATCGCCTCCTCGAGGTCGTCGCGGAGCTTGAGCTGGATCGGCATCCAGTCGGGCGTGCCGTGGCGGTGGTTCACGACTGCCACCAGCGCCTCGATCCGCTCGAGGTACTCGGCGTACTGAGGCACATCGGTTCGGGAGGGCATCATCTGCGCCATGAACGTCACGCGCTCTGAGAACTCGGGGTGCTCCTCCAGGAACAGGTCGAACGCGGAGAAGCCGCGCAGCACGTTCTTGGACAGGTCGGCGCGATCGACGCGCAGTATCAGGAAGTCGCGTCGACGGCGCAGCAGCTCGCGCTCGAACTCCTCCACACGTGGGCTCTGGGAGATCTGACGAGTGGCCTTGTGGTCGATCGGCAGGGGGTAGGCGCGCACCCATACCTCGCGCTCGCCGTAGCGCACGATCCCCGCGGTGAAGTCCACGTCCAGATCCATCAGGTCGCGGCAGCACTGCAGGAAGTTGTGCCTGTAGGAGCGGGTGTGAAAGCCGATGATGTCGTTGGCCAACAGGCCCGCGTAGATCTCCTCGCGGATCCGCGTCGGCAGCACGCGCCAGGCGTCCGGCTGGGTCCACGGGATGTGGATGAAGTGGTGCAGGAAGACGTCCGGGCGCGCCCTGCGCACGAGGTCGGGGAGCGTGTAGAGGTGGTAGTCGTGGACCATCACCACGGGCTCGACCTGCCCTTCGATCTCCTCCACGACGGCCCGGGCGAGGTCCTCGTTGACGACGTTGTAGCCGAACTCGAACGCCTCGATCTCCTCGCGGCGGATGTCCGGGGCGTTCGACAGGTCCCACAGGTAGTGCTGGATGAACCACAGCATCGGGTTGGCGAAAACGTTGTAGAAGCGGTCGTAGGCGTCGGGATCGCTGACCACGAGGCGGACCTGGTACTCCCCGCCGCCGGGCTGCTTGACGGGGAAGGCGCCGCCGCCGTGCTCGTGGGAGACGGCCGCGTCGTGCTCGCTCATCGCCGAGGCGATCCAGATCGCTTCGCGGTGCGAGGCCAACCCTGTGAGCGCCGTCACCAGCCCGCCCGAGCCACGCTGCACCTCCCCGCCCTCGTGGAAGGTGACGGGACCGCGGTTGCTCACCAGCACGAGCGGAGTCCGCTGTGCCGGCTGCTCGGTCATGCTTCTCGCAGCTCGTTGAAGATGCGCAGGTAGTCGCGCAGGTAGCGCGGCGTTAGGAAGTGCTTGCGGACGTGCTCCTTGCCGCGCCTGCCCAGCGACTTGCCGAGTCCGGGGTCCTCGAGGATCTCGCGGGTGCGCTCCGCGCACTGCTCGGCGCTCGAGACGAGGAAGCCCGTCGCCCCGTCCTCGATCTGCAGGGGGATGCCGCCGACGTTGCCGCCGATGAACGGGCGCGCCTTCCAGATCGCCTCCGAGACCGTCAGGCCGAAGCCCTCGCGGGTGGACTTCTGGATCAGCACGTCGGCGTGGGACTGGAAGGCATTGACCTCGATCGCGCCAACGTTGTTGAAGTTGTTGAGGATGTGGATGTCGGCGTCACCGTCCGCATGGGCCACGGTGGCGTTGAAGAAGTCCCAGCCCTCGGGATCGTCGCTGGCCATCGAGCCCACCAGCGCGAGCTGGATCTCGGGCAGCTTCTCCTTTACCTGCCTGTAGGCGTCGATCACTCCCAGCGGATCCTTCCAGGGGTCGAAGCGTGAGACCTGGCACATCAGCGGGCGGTCCACGTCGATCCCGAACTGCCCGCACACGAACGCTCCGTCCTCGGGCGAGAGCGCCATGTTCTTCGGCGTCAGCGGGTCGATCGCCGGGGGCACCACGTTGACTTTTCCGCCCATCCCCGCCGGCACGTACTCGCGCATGTGGAACAGCGACTGGGGATAGTCCTGGATGTAGGGCAGCAGCTGGGCGATCGTGTCGGGGTTGGGCGTGGAGACGTCGATGTGACAGCGCCACACCCAGCCCTTGGCCTTCTCGGGCACCAGCTTGAACAGTCCGGCCGGCTGCGGATCGTGCACCAGGCACACATCCCAGCCGTCGGAGAGCTCCTTGGCGTTCATCTCGTTGTACTCGCGCCAGGTCGCCCACTGCTCCTCGTCGAGGTCCTGCGGCGCTCCCTGCAGAGCGTTGTGCATCAGCTTGGTCGCGTTGAAGAACTCTTCGCGCCCGTAGATCACGTGCCACTCGCAGTCCAGGCCCACGTCGCGCATCAGCGGCACGAGCGTGTAGAGGATCTCCGAGACGCCGCCGCCGAAGGCCGTGGCGGAGATGTGGACGACACGCTGGCCCTGCAGCGGCTCGGCGAGCTCGCGGATTTCCGCGATCAGCTCGCGTCCGCAGATGTGCGTGTAGTCGGTGAGGGTCTTGGTTCCTACTGCAACAGGCTGGAGCACGCGCCGGGACGATACCCAATCGCGGCGCCTGAACCGCTGTGCACGGGCATTTGTCCGAGCTCGCGCCGCCGCGGCGTGGAGCCGGGTGTGGAACTAAGGTCTATGCCGATGCTCAATTGGCGCCTCTATCGAGTGGCCTTTGCACCGTTCGTGCTCGCGCTGGCCCTCGCCGCCTTCTCGCTCGGGCCCCGTCCACTGCCGCTCACCTCGACGCTGGCCCCCGACGCCTTCGAAGGCCGGCGCGCGTTCGCCGAACTGCGCAGTCTGGCCGCCAGCTTCCCCGACCGAAGGCCTGGCAGCCCGGGCGATCAGGCCCTCGCAGCGCACGTGGCCCAGACGCTCAGGAGCCTCGGCGGGGCGGCCGGCGGCGGCTTCTCCGTTCGCACCGCGACCAGCGAAGGGCAGACCATCGCCGGGCAGGCCACGCTCACGACCGTGATCGCCGAGCGTCCTGGCTCGACGAGCGCCCCACCGATCATGATCGTGGCGCATCGCGACGCGGCCGCGCGCTCCTCGCCGGCCGAGCTGTCAGGCACGGCGGCGCTGCTCGAACTTGGGCGCGTGTTCGCGGCGCGCGAGACCAAGCGCACGATCGTGCTCGTCTCCACCAGCGGCGGCAGCGGCGGCGACGTTTCCGCGGCGGCGCTGCCGGGACAGGTGCGCGGGCCGTTCGACGCGGCAATCGTGCTAGGCGATTTGGCCGGCACCGTCACACGGGCGCCCGTCGTGGTGCCCTACTCCGACGGTATGGGCTCGGCGCCGCTGCAGCTCCAGCGTACGCTCGCCGACGCCATCACCAACGAGGCCGCCCTCAACCCCGGCGCGCCGAGCGCGCTCGGGCAGCTCGCCCACCTGGCCTTCCCGATCGCACCGGGCGAGCAAGGCGTGCTGGACGCCGGCGGCCTGCCATCGGTGCTCGTGCAGGTCTCGGGCGAACGCGGGCCTACGCCGCGTGAGCCCGTCTCGAGCGAACGCCTCCAGGGCCTTGGACGGGCAGTGCTCGAGGCCGTGGACGCGCTCGACGTCGCGCCCGACCTCGCCTCGAGCATGCAGAGCAGCGTGCTGCTGCAACGCCAGACCGTGCCCGAGTGGGCCGTACGCCTGCTCGTGATCACGCTGCTGCTGGCGCCGCTCGTGGCTGTCGTGGACGGACTTGCCCGCGCGCGCCGCCGCCGCCGAGCCGTGGGCCGCTGGACGCTGTGGGCGCTGAGCTGCTCGCTGCCCTTCCTCTGCTGCGCACTACTCGCCCTGCTGCTCGGACGCCTCGGCGTGCTCGGCCCGGTGCCCTCGGTGCCGGTGATGGGCCGGGCACTTCCGTTCGACGGCCGCGCTGCCACAGCGGTGGTGGCAATGGTGCTCACCTTCGCCCTCGCGTGGCTGCTGTGGCGGGTGCTGCTTCACCGTCTCGGCTGGGCGCTGCGCCCCGACCCGGACGTGGCAGGGCTGGCGCTGCTGCTCGTCCTGCTTCCGATCGCTGTGGTCGCCTGGGTGGGCAATCCCTTTACGGCGCTCCTGGCGGTGGGCGCTGCCCACCTGTGGTTGGTGCTCGCCTCACCGGAGCGACTGGACATCGGCCCACGCCTTGCCCGGGTGCTGTCGCTCGTGCTCGTGGTGCTGGCGCTGGTGCCACTGGGTCTGCTGATCAGCTTCTACGCCCACCAGCTCGGTCTGGGCCTGGGCGCCGTGGCCTGGAGCGCCGTCGTGCTCCTCGCCGGCGGTCACGTGGGCCTCGGGGGGGCGCTTCTGTGGAGCGTCGCCTTTGGCTGTCTCGCGGGCGCCCTCATGCTCGCCCTGACCCCCTCCGCCGAGCCGCTGAGCGGGGGTCCTGAGCAGCGCTCAGAGGTCACGATTCGTGGGCCACTCTCGTATGCCGGCCCGGGCTCGCTCGGTGGTACGGAGTCGGCTCTGCGACGATAGGAGGCACGGTGTCCGACCTCCCGTTCACCTCCAGCGGCTCCAACGGAGCTGTGGTCCTGGGAAAGGGCCGTCACCGGCGCTCCTCACGGGCGCTGCGCGCATTTGCCGTTCTGCTCATCGTGGCAGGCGTGCTGGCGCTGGCCGACGCGGCGACCACGCTGCTGTGGCAGGAGCCGATCTCGGCGCTGATCGCCACCTTGCGCCAGGACCACCTCAGCGGCGTCCTCACCAAGGTCGAACGGGCCGCGCCCACGGTCTCAGAGCAGCGCACGCTCGCGAGCATCACCGACGAGCGCAGACGCATCGCCTACCTCGCCTCCGAGCTGCAGCGCCGCTCCGGCGACGGCGCCGCCGTCGGTCGCATCCTGATTCCGCACATCGGCGCGGACTACGTGGTGGTCAAGGGCACGGACACCAAGGACCTCGAGAGCGGACCAGGGGTCTACTCGGGCACGAGCCTCCCCGGCTTGGCCAAGACGACGGCCATTGCCGGTCACCGGACCACCTATCTGGCGCCCTTCCGCCACATCGATGCGCTCGAGGCCGGCGATGAGATCATGCTCGACATGCCCTATGCGCACTTCACCTTCACCGTGTACGACCAGAGGGTGGTGGAACCAACTGACGTGCGCGCGGTACTCGACGAAGTCGGCTACTCGCGCCTGGTGCTGTCGGCCTGCACGCCCCTGTTCAGCGCCGCCAAACGGCTGCTCGTATACGCCCGGCTGACGCGCACCGTGCCTGTGGGTGGCGCCCGCGAGCTGCCGGGCGGCGCGCGAGCGCGACCAATCGAACTGCACCCACGCTCGACGCCCGTGCGCGCCCTACCACCGGTGCTCGAATCCTTCGATCCGCACCGGCTCTCCGCGCTCGTCTAAGAGCAGCGCGCCCGGGGGCCCGGCTGCCACCTGACCCACCCAGCTGACGCTGGCGCCGGCGCCCAGCTCGTCCACCGCCCGCTCGACCTGCTCGCGATCCTCAGGAGCAGCACAGAAGCACAGCTCGTAGTCTTCCCCGCCCGTCGCCGCCAGCTGCCACGCCGGTAGGTCGAGCTCGGCCGCGACCTCGGCGACGCCGTCGTGCAGAGGCAGCGCCGCCAACTCGATCTGCAGTTGCAACTCGCTCGCGCGGCCCACATGCGCGGCGTCTGTGGCGAGCCCGTCTGAGAGGTCGATCATCGCGTGCACCCCGGCCGCTGCCAACGCCCGCCCCTCGCGCAAGCGCGGCAGGGGCCGGCGCGCGGCCTGCAGGGCGCTTCCTGCCGTCGCGCTTTGCTGTGTGCGCCCGGACATCACAGCAAGCGCTGCTCCCGCTGCTCCCAGTCGGCCCGTCACCCCCACGAGATCCCCGCTGCGGGCGCCGTCGCGCCCGACCAGCTCCTCGGCGCTCTGCGCCCAACCGACAGCGGTCACGGCCACCATCAGCGTGCCCGCCGCGGTCACATCGCCGCCTGCGATCACAGTGCCACTGCGCTCGGCCAACGCCCGCGCTGCGCGCACGAGCTCGAGCGCGTCCTGCTCGCCGAAGTGGGGTGGCAGGGCGAGTACCAGATAGGCCTCGCCGGCCCCAGCGCCCATCGCCGCCAGGTCTGACAGGGCGCCTGCCATCGCCCGGTGCCCGACCTCGGCCGGGTTTGCCCACCCCTGCCCCAACCGGAAGTGGACACCCTCGACCATGGCATCCACCGATGTCACGCACACGGGCCGCGCACGGACCACAGCGGCGTCGTCGCCAATCCCGCGCAACACCCTCGATCCAGGCGCGCCGGAGAGCTCGGCGGCAATGGACTGGATCAGCGAGCGCTCAGCTATTGGATGGAAGTGTCAGCGGTGCCGGTAGACGATGCGAGCGCGGTCGAGGTCGTAGGGGGAGAGCTCGCAGCGAACCCGATCGCCGGGGAGAATGCGGATCCTGAAGCGCCGCATCTTGCCGGCGACGTGCCCCAGCACCACGTGCTCGTTGTCCAGCTTCACGCGGAACATCGCGTTGGGCAGCGCCTCGATCACCTCGCCCTCGAATTCAACCTTGTCCTCCTTCGCCACGCCGCATCCAATCTGGTCGCTCGCGCTCGCGGCGGCAACCGTTAGTTTCCTTATGAGCTCAAACTACCAGCGCGCGGCTCCTTGCGGGGGCTTGGAGGCTTGCCGGTGGGCGTCAACCTGGCCCTGCTCCACCCGTTTTGTTGACGTGGGGCTGTTCAGGGGGGGCGGGAGCAGCCCGTTCGTGCGCCTGGGGCGTGGGGGCTCCGCGTTCACTGGCGGGCCCTGTGGGCGCCCCCCCGTTGCCTGCTCCGGTTTGGCCGTGTGACTTCTTCTTGGTCGGCGTGGCGCTTTCGCTTTCGCCTTCCTGGGTTGCCTGGGCCTGGCCCGTGGAGGCGTATTTCCCGTAGAAGGGCTGGTAGGAGATCGCTTCTTTGGGCTGGGGGAATTCGACGCAAGGCTTGCCTTCGGTGACACGTGACATGTAGGCGTGCCAGATTTCCGCGGGCAGGTAGCCACCCTGCTGGGGCTCGCCGTGAACGTCGGTCATCGACACGCGCTTGCTGGGGTAGCCCATCCACACGACGGTCGAGTAGTCGGGCGTGTAGCCGTCGAGCCAGGCGTCGACCAGTTCGCTCGTGGTGCCCGTCTTGGCGGCAGTGGGGCAGTTGATGGCGGAACGCCCGGCGGTTCCGCCGAGGACGTTCTGGTGCAGGATGTTCGTCTCCTCGGAGGTCACGCCTTCGCTGAGCACCTTGGTGCGATGCGGCTCACCCCAGGCGCTGTCCACGTGTCCGTCCGGGAAGGCCACCTTGGTGATGGCGATCGGGGAGTTACGCCAGCCACCGTCGGCAAGCGTGGCGTAGACATCGGCCATTTCCAGGGGGGTCACACCGAGCGTGAGCCCGCCGAGGGCCTCGGCGGGATAGCTCGAGAGATGCGTTCTCACACCCATCTTGTAGGCCATCTGTGTGACCGTTTCCTCGCCCAGGTCGGCCGCCAGCTGAGCGTAGACGGTGTTGTCGGAGGTGAGCGTGGCCTGCACGAGGTTGACGGACTTGTTCAGCGAGGTTCCCTCGAAGGTCTCCACTTTGTAGTTCGGTTCTGCGGCGAGCCAGCCCGGTTCGAGCGTGTGTGAGAGGTAGTAGGTCGAGTTCGGGTCCACTCCCCGAGAGAGCGCGTCAGCGAGGTCGATGGCCTTGAACGTGGATCCGGGCTGGCGGTGGCCGTCGGCGGCGAGGTTGTACTGCGATTGCTCGTAGCTCTCGGACTCGGCCATCGCCTCGATCTCGCCGTTGTGAGGGTTGATCGTGACGATCGCCGATGCGGGGTCTTCGGGCTCGTTGAGGATTTCCCCGATCGCCTTGCGCGCCAGGTACTGCATGCGCAGGTTGATCGTGGTGTAGACCTTCAGGCCGCCCTCCTCGACGGTCTTCTTGCCGTAGCTGTGCACGAGCAGGTCGTGCACGTATTCGAAGAAGAAGTCCTCTTTTTTTTCTGCGTAGTAGTGACCGTGTCGTGTCTCCAGTGGCGCCGCCTCGGCTGCGGCTGCGGCGCCCACGCTGATGTAGTGCAGTTCGGCCATCTTCGCCAGCACCTCGTTGCGGCGCTGGCGGGCAGCGGATGCGTCGAGGAAGGGGTTGTACTGCGAGGGCGCCTGGGGCAGCCCGGCCAGCAGCGCAGCCTGCTCGAGGTCCAGCTGCGAGACGGGCTTGTCGAAGAAGGTTCGCGCGGCAGCCTGCACGCCGATCATCGTCTGTCCGCCGACCGTCCCGTAGGCGACATCGTTGAGGTAGCTGTTGAGGATCGAGCGCTTGCTGTGGCGTTTGTTGTATTCGATCGCCAGCTTGGCCTCGGTGATCTTCTGCTTGAGCGTGTGCTCGTCGCCGCCGAGGTACAGGTTGCGAACGAGCTGCATGGTGATGGTGGAGGCGCCCTGCAGCGCCTGTCCGCGCCCGAGGTCCTTGATGGCCGCCCGGAAGATGCCCGTGACGTCGATGCCGTCGTCTTTGTAGAAGCGCTGGTCCTCGATCGCCACAGTGGCTTTCTTGAGGTCCTCGGGGATTTCACCCCAGCCCACGGGCGTGCGCAGTTCGTCTGACTGGATGAAGCCAAGCGGGGTCCCGTCGGAGGCGAACACCTGTGAGGTGCCACCGCCGACGTTGGCGTGCAGGGCGTCGAGGTTGGGTGTGGTGTGCACCACGTGCACCACGTAGCCCACGGCCGCGATCGCGCCGATCAGCAGCGCGCTCACCAGCAGGCCGCAGCCGAGCAGCAGGAACTTCGATCCGCCCCCTCTGCGGCGGCGCTTTCGGGCTTGTCGCGACATCTCCGGAGCTTCGAGATTACCGTGCGGGGCTGTGATCTCCCGCCAGTCCCCTCGCGGTCACCTCCAAGCTGGGCGGGCGCGGCTGGGGTGGTGGGCGCGTCTGCGCGCCGATCCGGCGCGGATGACAGCGGTGCGTGTGAGCGTGCGGGCGCTCGTCTCCTCGCGCCTGCTGGTGTGGGGCGCCGCGATGGGGACGATCGGGGCGTTCGGCTATGGGCCGGTGCGCACCGCCTTCAACCCGCCCGGGGTGACGCGGGGCTTCGGCTGGCTCGGCAACCTGCTAGCCGCTCCAGCGGCCCGCTGGGATGCTGCTTGGTTCCTGGTGATCGCCCACAACGGCTATCGCCCGGGCCTGGGTGTGCTCACGTCCTCGCGCACGGCCTTCTTCCCTCTGTATCCGCTGGGGATACGTGCCATCTCCTGGCTGGG